>JBGSMR010000019.1:0-6002 GCA_041740065.1 Chthoniobacterales bacterium | reverse complement strand
GCTCTTTGCCTATTACTCCAGTGTAGCGCTTATTTACAACACGTTCTACACCGGAATGGCTCTGCCCCACTCGTCACTAACTCCGGAGTTGTCCCATAGCTACGATGAGCGCTCGCGAATCACGGGGTTTCGAATGGCCTTTTCCCTGGGAGGCAGTGTTGGAGGGCTTGTCGTAGCACTCGTGGTTTTCGAATCAATGAAGGCTGCCCCTGACAACATCAAGTATGCGGCCATGGCTTTTACGGTTGCCATCATTGGTCTGCTCTCCATGACCTTCTGCGTGGCTGGAATTGGGAAGATTGCGATTCAAAAAGAACGCGACCGTTTGGACGCCGAGATCCCAAGGCCCAGACTGCCACTTTCTGAACAATTTCGGATCGTTTTCGCGAACCGCCCTTTTCTTATTGTCTGCGGGATCTATCTGTTCTCTTGGCTGGCGTTGCAGTTCACTGCCACGATTCTGCCATATTATGTCGGCAGTTGGTTACAGCTGCCCGCGTCGCAATTTCCGATTATTGCCCTCACCGTCCAAGTCACAGCACTGGCGCTGCTCCCATTTTGGGGATGGGTGAGTGTGCGCCTTGGAAAAAAGCCCGCATACTTTTACGGAATGATCTTTTGGCTTATCGCCCAAGCTGGACTGGTGTTTTTGCCACCGGACGAAAGGGTCTGGATTTATGTGTTGGCGATTCTCGCGGGAGTTGGAATCTCCGTCTGTTATCTGATTCCGAATGCCATGCTTCCCGACGTAATCGAGTTGGATGAGTTGGAGACTGGAGAGCGTCGAGAAGGAGTTTTTTACGGTTTCTTTGTGTTCCTACAAAAAATCGCACTTGCTCTGGGCACGTTTTTTGTGGGTCTGGCCCTTTCGCTCACGGGCTATGTCTCCAGTACCGCCGGGGAACCCGTCCCCGTCCAACCGGATTCTGCCTTGATGGCGATTCGCATTGCCATCGGTCCAATGCCTGCAATTTCGCTACTATTAGGCATCGGCTTCGCCGTCATTTACCCGATTAACAAAAAGAAGCACGAAGAAATCCTCCGTGATCTTAAGCAAAAACGGCTACAGGCATCTTCCGGTTAGGGTCGGTTATTTGTGCATTTTTTTGCACTTCTGTAAGTCGAGAATCGCTGGATATTTTTCTCCAGATTGAATCACACTCCTTCTAAACCGGTCTCGTCCTGCGACGACACAACGAAGTCCATTCACTGTAAAGTCGAGTTTTTTGAACTAATTACCCCCTGCACACGATCAAAAGCTGTTCGGCAAACGATCAATACATAACGAGCCAAATTAACCCCGGCCCGCGACAGATAAAATCGAAACTGATACTCAAAATGAAAATCAAATCCTATCTCGCATCCGCCCTACTCCTCGTCGGCTCCGCACTCTCTCCTGTAATGGCCGCAAATCCCGTCGTTGGCGGTCAGGAAATGCTTCCCTCCAAAGACATCATCCAAAATGCCATGAATTCGGCTGACCACACGACCCTGGTTGCTGCGATCAAAGCGGCTGACTTGGTCGATACGCTCCAAGGGAAGGGGCCGTTTACTGTATTCGCTCCGACTAACGCCGCCTTTGAGAAGCTGCCCGCTGGGACCGTGGACACACTGCTTGAACCCGAAAACAAAGAAAAGCTCGTGTCCATTCTCACCTACCACGTCGTGCCGGGTAAACTGACGGCCGATGATTTGGTCTCCGCTATCAAAAAGGGTGATGGAATGACAAAACTAACGACCGTGCAGGGTGATGAACTCAGCGCAAAACTCGACGGGAAGAAAGTCGTTCTCACCGATGAAAAGGGCGGGATGTCCACTGTTACGATTGCTGACGTCATGCAGTCCAATGGCGTGATCCACGTTGTAGACTCCGTCGTGATGCCGAAGTAATTCACAATCTCCGATCTGTATCCATCCGGATTTTCACTTCGAAAATCCGGATGATACTTTGGATAAGATCCAGAGCCTCAGCGGAACACGCGCGCCGCTGGCTAACACGCGCGCCGCAACCTCAAATAAAACATCCCGGCGCAGACCAAATTTGGAAAAAATTCCTGAGGTTCGGCGGCGGGACGTTTTTTTGCTCACGATTGCTGAGATTTAGATCTGCGGTTTTGAAGCAAACAGGTCCATGCCCAATTGTTGGGAAAGATATTTGGCGGCGAGTTGGCCTTTGACGCTGTTTCCTGCCTTGTCGAGACGGGGCGCAAACGTTCCCAACCCTCCCTTGCCCGGTGAGACGGCAAGAATTCCTCCTCCAATGCCACTTTTGCCCGGCAGCCCGATATCATAGAGCCAGTCGCCAGACGTCTCATATAATCCGGCGGTTGTCATGACGGCCAAAGCGTAGTGACAGACCGAGGCATCGACCACGCGTTCCCCGGTCATCGGGTTCACGCCCCCATCCGCAAGCGTGGAAGCCATGACAGCTAAGTCTTTGGCTGTGACATTAAGAGAACACTGCCGGGTGTAGAGATCCACGGCTTCTGCCGGGTCAAGATAAATGGCGCCACAACTCTGAAGCATACGGGCGATGCTTTGATTTCGAAAATTCGTGGCCGAAGCGGAGGCCAGAACTTCCTCATTCATGGGCAGCCTACGCCCGGCGAAACGTGAGAGTCCATTGTGGAGAAATTTCCATTTTTCCTCGTGCGCATTCCCCGGCACGAGGCTAGTCGTGGCAATGGCGCCCGAGTTCACCATGGGGTTGGTGAGGCCTTTGGGATTGCGTTCGATCCCAGCCAGTGAGTTGAAAGCATAACCGGTGGCATTCACCCCGATTTTGGCCCGGGCATCTTCGACGCCGATCTCCTCGCAAATCAATGCGAAGACAAAAGGCTTAGAGACGCTCATGATCGAGAATTCATAATCGGTAGCGCCAGCCTGATAAATATTCCCGCTAGCGCCGACCACGCAGACACCAAACAGCTCTGTCGGCACCCGGGCGAGGGCCGGATAAACCTCAGAATTGCGCCCCTCCGTATTAGAGGCAAAAAGCCGATGAGCCTCACTGACCAACTCTTGGACGCGCTCAGGAGTCGGCAACCTACCGGTAGAGACAAAGGCCGATTCCAGAGAAGGACTATTTGGCATGAGTGGTGGCTAACAGCCGCCATTCCCCGTTGCCAGTGTTTTTTCCGGTTGAGGTCAAACGAGTCTAGATGAACGCTCTCGACCATGCACAAACCGACAGGCGCAATACGCCCTCGCGATTGGGCGCTACCAATCCGCGTTCCGGCCACGGGTGTCGATGTGGGTAAAACCGCTGTATCGACCCACGCCACCTAAAAACAACCCCTTGTCCCGCAGTTCTCGCGCCACTTTTGAGACTACCCTCGGAGAGGAATTAAACCGCAGATCGACGGCTGTGTTGCGCAGATGCTGCGACGAGCCATTGCTCCCGCAGGAGCGGTTATAGGCAGGAGAGCGGTAGGCCGAAATCACCTCGACCACAGGCTCGTCAAGAACCGTTGCCAAGCGATCCACGGCACGCAAGGTCGGCACCATATTTTTCCATGCCTCCTTGGGTGGCAAAACATTTGCGACCTTCCCACGTTTTTTAAATTGCGGCTGAATGATTGCTTTTACAGAGACATTCTTTAACCGGAGCCGATGCAAATACTGCACATAATCCGGTAGCGATGCGCCGAACCGTTCCATCCACTCCGTAGGAATGTCAAGCTCCTTCATCAAATCGGGCCCAGCAGATTGCGGCGAGAAAAACCAAAATGCATTGGCATTGGACGATACTCCAATCATCAAAGCAACCCCGGCACACGCAGCCGTTCGCACAAAATCGCGCCGAGCAATTGGAGAGCCAGAACGGCTTCCGATACCCGCAATAGCATTAATCTTATCTGTGTCGTGATCCATGAGCGGCAGGAAAGTAACCGAAAATTTTAATGTGCAAAGGAATTTTTAGTGGATTAGCACATTTCATGCCAGACGGTTCCGAACCTCGTTGAGATTCTTTGGGTTGCCAACCCACCAAAATGTCTGTCCGTCCCCGTGGCGATTCGAAGATTTCTTGACCTACGAGTTGTAGAGAATCCCCTCAGAATTTCACGTATCAGTCAGAGGATCAGAGGCTAACAAGTCCAATACCTCCTGATTCGTGAGGTAACATCAGCCTATAGTTGATCTAAAGTCCAATAGACTCCTGGCTTGCACTCGTTCAGAAATTCGCAGCGCCGCACCCTCTAGGGCCTGCTGCTCTAAACCGCAAGGTGTCCTAACACTTTTAATAATTCTCTTCTAATCCTGCAGCACAGTAAAATTCGTAATTGCCTCATTACAAGACACATAAAGCCATGATCCAAAAACTTATCTTAATTGCAGCGCTGGCCCTCCCCGCTTTGTCCATTGCCCAGTCACCAGCCAAGGTGGCAGGGATACGCACCACTTACACCGACAATCCCGAGCTGGAGACGAAAATTGAAACTATCATTGATGAAGCTGACGGACAAATTTCGGAGAGCCTCAGCACCAGCGTCCCATCTCGCCAACAGAAGGTAGAAAGTAAGGACGTCTGGTGGGAAAAAGACGCCGCAAAGAGCATGGTAGCCGGTGATCCCCAGCGCATCTCGCTGGATGAACTCTATATCGAAGCGATTGAACATTCCACCCAGATCAAGGTTTTCTCGGATGTGCCGCTTATCCGGGAAACCGCCATTGAGGAAGCTTCGGGGGTATTTGACACTCGGGGATTCGTCGAAGCCGCCTACGAACGCACTAATGATCCGATTACAACTCTCCTGGAAACCGGGGAGGCAAGCGGCAGATTTATTCAGGATAGCTTCCGGCAGGAGGCAGGCGTTCGCAAACGTGTGATCACTGGTGCGGAAGTATCGGTTTCGCAAGAATTGGGATTTGTAAGCAACAACTCGCAGTTTTTGTCACCCAATCCCCAAGGCACCAGTCGCCTTCGCCTGGCAATCGTGCAACCCATCCTCAAAGGCGCTGGATTTGCTTACAACCAAGCGGTCATTGACGTTGCACGAATCGATACTGAAGCTGCCTTTCAGGAACAAATACGCCAAGCCGAAAGTCACCTTCTGGAAATTTGCCGTGCTTACTGGACGCTATACTTTACGCGAATTTCTTATGTCCGAAAGCAACAATACCTCAAACAGGCGCAAAGCATTGCCGGGGAACTCAAAACCAGGGAAGACCTTGACGCTATCCAGGGACAGTTGGCCAGAGCCAGCAGTGCCGTGGCCTTTCGAGAGTCAGAATTGGTCCGATCACAGATGGACATTGCCAACTCGCAAGATCGTATCCGCACGCTGGTAAACAGCCCTAAACTCGGAGCACTGGACACGACGGAGTTGATCCCATCGGACCAGATGTTTGCGAGAAAGTTCCCCGCCAGCTACGAGACAGCTGCGCGGCGTGCTCTCCGGCAACGTCCCGAAATCCGACAGGCCATCCAGCAGATTCGCGCAGCGGCTGTGCGTGAGAGAATGTCACGTAACGAAATCCTCCCTGAGTTGAATCTGATTCTGGAGGGATATGTCGCTGGTGCAGATAACAACAGGAATTTTGCGGGAGCCTGGGGAAATCAATACACCGAGGGAGGACCTGGCGTTTTAGTTGGATTCTCTCTGGAATTCCCCTTTGAGAACAGGGAGGCGAGAGCCCGCCTCGAGCGCCGTCGTATCGAGATGCGCCAACAATTCAACCAGCTGAGAACCACCATCGATACGGTGATGCTGGAAGTGCAAGCTTCCGTTCGTGAAGTCGAGACATCATGGGCCGATTACACTGCAAAACTGGCCACCGTGGACGCTGCGAATGCGGATCTCGAGCAGTTTTCCGTGCGTCGCGAACTGGACACCGTTGCCACTCCCGAAGAGGAAGCAGCCAGCACCAGCACCAAAAACCAGAGCTGGTATTTGGACGAATGGCTGAACACCCAATCCCGTCTCGAATTTGCCGAGCAGGACTTCGCCCGTGTTGCCACCGTCTATCAAGTCGCCCTCACCAATCTCGAACGCGCTCAG
>JBGSMR010000438.1:0-3425 GCA_041740065.1 Chthoniobacterales bacterium | reverse complement strand
CCGATCTAAAAATGAATACAGAGCTGATGAAGCTCTACAAAGACTATGGTGTGAATCCGTTTGGTGGGTGTCTTCCGATGCTTATCCAGATCCCGATATTCTTTGGATTCTATGCCATGCTCGGATCGGCCATCGAATTGCGCAATAGCTCGTTCCTCTGGGTAGTCGACCTTTCGCAGCCAGATACCATTTTTCGTATCGGCGGCTTCCCGATCAATATATTGCCGATTGTGATGGCGGGATCGATGGTCTGGCAGATGGCCATCACGCCGAAAACCGGCGATGCCATGCAACAGAGGATTCTCCTCTTGATGCCGATAATTTTCCTGGTTTTTGCCTACAACTACGCCTCCGCGCTCTCTCTCTATTGGACAACTCAGAACTTGTTTTCTATTGTGCAGTTGTATCTAACCCGAAATAATCCGCTTCCCGAGCTGGAAAAAAGGGCTGCACCGCCCAAAAAGCAATCGGGACCATCCACCACCGCTTCAAAGAAGCGAAAAAAACGCCCATCCTGATGAACCCTTCACCCGTTGAAACATTGGACACGCTGCTCGGATACCTGGGCTTTGCGTTCCGTGTCGAAGAGCAAAACAGGGATGGCAATGTTGTTCTGCAAATTTATACAAGCGACGCAGAGATCCTCTCAGGGCACCATGACCAGACGCTTGAAGATCTCCAGTATCTAGTCAATCGACTCGTACAGGCGAAGGATCCTAAGGCACCTCGGATCGTGGTGGATATCGAGCACCGCCGTGCGATGCGCGACGATGCGTTGGTGGCAAGCATGCGTCAATTGGCGGAGGGGGTGCGCCACAGTGGTCGTGCGGTGCAGACTGAACCCCTGAACTCCTACGATCGCCGCCTTGTGCACAACGCTTTCAAGGACGATCCCGAGGTCATGACGTGGAGCCCACAAGATGACTCTCGCGTGAAACGGATTACGCTGAAACCGCGGCGCTGACCGCGCGTAGACAGGCTCTGCCGGAGTTTGATTTTTCCGCCGTTCTGGCTAGGAAGACGGGTGAAATGGACTGAATCAGGCCTCTACCGCATCAGTCGGGCCGGGTCTGGGCACTGAGACCGATCTCCCATCGAACTTCGGGTATATAAAGCGCGCTGCCGTGGATTGAGCGAGAGCAATACCTCGCGCCTGCGTTACGCCAGTGTCTTTCAAGAAATCGAGCGATGCGAACAACAGCGCTGTTCCAATGCCACGATTGCGATATTCATGGAGAATTGCTGGCCCCGTTAGCAGGTGATTCCCCGCGTCGCTCAGCGGGGTCATAACGGAAGCGCCAATGATACGGGTGCCATGTTGAACCACCACACATGCGGTGTGGGCAGTGGTGAATCCCAGTTCACACGCATGGTCTATGGAAGGGAGAGGGGAGTTCTCCCTCCCTGAGGTGCCTGGTTCCTGCGCAAACGCACTTCGGATGACTTTTTCAACTGTGTCCCGATCTTCCGCTGAGGCTGGTCGAAAAACAAATGGAGGGAGCTTCGGACGTTCGGAAACAGGAAATAAGTCCAAGTTCCACTCGTAAAGTTGCCAATCTGATAGTTTCATTTATGAAGAAAGTTGATGGATCTGCGGAGAATGACGCAGAGCTAATCGCGTCTCTCCCTTGAGATCAGGATGCGTCGTCCTGATCGTTGCGGCAAACCCACCAAACACAGCCGAGCAGAGCGCAGGCCATTACTGAAAATGCTGAAAGCGTGAACATGTGGCGCAGGAAATCACAGGGATTCGCCCCATCCGTCAACACAAAAGAGCAATAGTGGATGATTTCTCGGCAGACGGCGCGAATCTGATGAGGGAATCCCGGTGTCCCCTGCCGCGGAAGGTCGAGACGGATGTGGATTCACCGGCTTCTCGAGCGGGCGGCTCGTGCTGCATTTCCACCCTGCTCGCGAGGCTTGCATCGCAGCAGGCTGATGCGTAGAAAATGAGCGGTGAAAAACTTGCTATCCATTGAGGAGTTGTCGAAGGAAGATATTTTATTTCTCGTCGACCAGGCAGGCCAAATGAAGGCATCCCGGGGTCACCACGCAAAACATCCACTCCGGCACCAGTGCTGGGCAATTATGTTTTCCAAATCGTCGACCCGAACGCGGGTTAGCTTTGAGGTGGGAATCCGTGAGTTGGGTGGTGATGTGATGTTCCTCTCAGCCAATGACATTCAACTCGGTCGAGGCGAGCCGATCAAAGATACGGCGCGGGTGATGGGACGCATGATTCACGGTGCGGTGATCCGGACGTTTGCACAGCAGGACGTGGTGGACTTTGCTGCCTACAGTGGAATCCCTACCGTCAACGCACTTACCGATGAAGAGCATCCATGCCAGATCATTGCCGATCTTTTCACAATCCACGAACTTCGAGGTTCTTTAGAAGGACTGAAAGTCTGCTTTATTGGAGATGGGGATTGCAACATGGCGCGGTCTTATATTTGGGCTGCTGCGCGGCTTGGATTTGAGTTACGGATTGCGGCTCCGGAGAAGTACCAGCCACCCGTCGAGTTGGTGAGAAGAGCCGGAGGGAAACTCATTGTCACAACCGATCTGGCGGCTGCTGCGACTGGTGCAGATGTGCTCTACACCGATGTCTGGGTCAGTATGGGCCGGGAGGAGGAGTCGGCATTTCGGATTGCCCAGCTGTCTGGCTACCAGATCAATGATGAGCTTCTGGAAAAAGCACCGGGCGCCTTGGTAATGCACTGTCTGCCTGCGTATCGGGGAAAAGAGATCACCGAAAGTATTTTGGAAGCGCATGCAGATACCATTTTTCAGCAGGCGGAGAACCGCTTGCATGCTCAAAAAGCAATTCTTGCTTGGCTAGTGGAATAGTCGATTATCCCCAACGTCTCCTGTTCCCCAATGAAGTCACTATTTCGTCCATCCCTGGCTAGCGCAAGGTTTCGTCGAGGGGTGTCGCTTCGGATCAAGACATTTCTAGGGGTGGGAATTCTCTCCTTTGTGCTGGTGTTGATTTATCTGGCATTTGTTGATTCCACTCTCAACAAATCGTTCCAGAGCCTCCAAACAGAGCTTTCCACTCAGCGGGTGGAACGTATGGTTTTGCAGGTGGCGCAGTCGGTGAAGATTCGGGCGGGATACGCAAAAGACAATAGCGAATGGGATGACGCCTATGCATTTCTGGATGGGAAACTGCCAGCGTTTTTGTCTTATAACTATTCTTCATCTGCAAACACGAGTGGCGTGCAGATGGTGGTTGCTTTTGATCGATCCAGACGGGTTTTTGCGAAGCAGTCTACCGATGGTTTGAGGTGGCCCCCGAAAATCAGGCCAGTGGTTAAGCTATAAAAAGCGGTGGGGTTCGGGTAAAAACCAACCTGAAAAACCACAAAAAATGAAAGCCAAGAGAAGAAGACATGACGCAACATTCAAATCCCGGGTAGCAC
>JBGSMR010000403.1:0-17057 GCA_041740065.1 Chthoniobacterales bacterium | reverse complement strand
GGGCAGGGTAGGCATTAATTGCAGACTGGCTTATTGGCGTTCCAAACCGGTTCCGAATTGCTAACGACATCTGGCGGATGTGTGCGACCTGTTTCATCGCGCTCGTGATGAACGTCGCCAGGCACTCCCACTCGGGTTGTCGAATCACGCGGAGCCCGGAGCACGAGCGGAGCGCAGTCTGACTGAAGGGATCGTCCGGAAAACTCGCTGAGATTTTAGCCATCGGATGGTCAAGAGCGAAATACTTAACGACATCCACTGCGGAGAGTGCCCCGCGAAAATACAGACGCTGCGCGTCCTGCCGCACAGCGCAATATTGTTCTCCGACCAGCCCCTTCCAGTAACCCTCGACTTCCGACCAGTGGAATACTTGGCCGCTGGTTAGGGTACGAGAGAGGTTGAAGTCAGGAGCATCCAAGAACGACTCACCGGGAGAGGCCGTTCCGTTCATTCGTGGATCACCGGATCCCCGTAGAGGGTGGTGGCCGAAGAGTCGACAATCTGGAGTTCGAGCAACTCGCCCGCATGACGAGGGTCGCCGGGAAAGACAACGATCTTGTTCGTTCGGGTGCGTCCGGCATAACGCTCCGGGTTTGAGCGGCTGGGCCCTTCACAAAGGATTTCCATCCGAGTACCCACGCATGCGCGCAATTTTCGATCCACGTTTGCATTTACCACTGCGAGCAGGTCTTGATTTCTCGCCTCTTTGACCTCTTCAGGTAGCTGTCCATCCATGGCTGCGGCCGGCGTATCGCGGCGTTGCGAGTAGCGGAAAATGAATGCATTGTCAAAATCCGCCTCCGACACCATGTCCCGTGTCAGGGCATAATCCTCGTCGGTTTCGCCAGGAAATCCGACGATCACATCCGTGGTGATTGCAATGCCGGGGCGGCTGCTGCGGAGTCGCGACACGAGGTCGAGGTATTTTTCCCGGGTGTATCCTCGGTGCATGCGTTTGAGGAGCGTGTTGGAACCGGACTGTAATGGCAGGTGCACGTGCTCCATGAGTTTTGGCAAGCGGTTGAAAGCGGAGACCAAATCGTCGCGGAATCCAATCGGGTGAGGGGATGTAAAGCGGAGGCGTTCAAGCCCGTCGACGTTGTCAACTGCCTCTAAAAGTTGGACGAACGGACTCAATTCGTCGCGCTTTTCAAATTCATGTCGGCCATAAAGATTCACGATTTGTCCGAGCAACGTGACCTCTTTGACGCCACGGGCAACCAAACCTTCAACTTCCTCGACGATTTCGGAGATGGGTCTGGATCGCTCTACTCCGCGTGTGCTGGGGACAATACAGAACGTGCAGTGCATATTGCAGCCCTGCATGATGGATACAAAAGCAGTCGCTTGACGATCTCTGAGGGTATGGTCGCGGATCGTATTCTGAGAACCCTCCTCGTCGTCCACATCCACAATGGCGCGGCGTTGATCGTCGATGAGGGCATCCATGCGCTGCCTGAGCAAATCATCAATGTAGTCCGCGACGCGGTGAAACTTTTGGGTGCCCACCACGAGGTCGACATGTGGGGATGTGCTCAGCAATTCTGCACCGCGGCTCTGAGCCATGCATCCGAGATAACCGAGCACCAGATGCGGACGCTGCCGACGAAGTTTCTTCAATATCCCCATCTTACCGATGGCCTTCCGCTCGGCCATATCGCGCACGCTGCAGGTATTGAGGAGGATGACATCCGCGTCTGACTCGGCCCGAGTCATGCGGTAACCACGGGCCTCCAACATGCGTGACACTTGATCGCTGTCACGCTCGTTCATTTGGCATCCGTAGGTTTTAATAAATACGCTGGGCATGGTTCAGGTCGTGAAGGTAGCGCGGTGAATAAAGAATTTCCAGCCCTCTGAAGCGATTACTTTGTGGCGGTGAAAAAGATACCCGACCAACAATCTGGAGGATCTTGCAGGAGATCGGAGCATCGGGCCGCCAGGGTCGTTGTGGCGAGATCCTCTGGATAAGTGGCCGCGATTACCTCAAATTGCGCCAAGGCATCAACGAAATTGCCGGAATAGTATGCCTCCATAGCCGCTTCGTAAGTGTCGCGCAGAGCAATGATACGAGGAGCAATGGTGTCACTCCGACCCAGGAGTTCATAGACGGTCGTGGCTTCATTTCGACCCACTACAGCGACCCGGTCCACCTTGCGCCATGCGAAAGTGTCGCCCGCAGATTGTCGGACAGACTCAGCCGCGAGGATTTCTGTGCCATATTGCTTGTTTAGCCCCTCTAGGCGGGACGCGAGGTTGGCATGATCACCAATGACGGTGTAGGCAAACCGTTCTTTTGTTCCGATATTGCCAACGAGGACCTCGCCCGTATTGATGCCGAAGCGTGCCTTCAAGAGCGGTCGACCCTGGGCGATGCGCTGCGGTCGCGTTGCCGCGAGGCGATCCCGGATTTCAAGAGCCGAGATGCATGCTTTTTCTGCATGGTCCGGGACATCAAGTGGGGCATTAAAAAAGGCGAGCAGTCCATCTCCGAGGAATTTATCGAGGGTGCCGCTGTGAGTCTCGACCGCCTCGGTGGCGAGTTGAAAGAACTCGCTCATTTCCTCCACCGTTTGAGTTGGTGTTAGAGATTCACTCAACGCGGTAAATCCTGCGAGGTCTGCAAACACGATTGTGAGTCGTCGATCCACAGCGCCAAGTTCCGCCTCCAAGCCCTGCGAAAGCAAACTCCGCACCAGGGTCGTCGGCACATAGCGTCCGAACGAACGTAATCCGGCCTTCATTCGTTCGACACTCTCCCCTACAATCGCAATCTCGTGAACAAGCGAGGGTGATTGCACAACTTTTTGCAAGTCAAAGCGGGCGATTTTTTGGAGGTCCTCGCTGATCTGCGCCAATGGACGTGCCAACCGTCCGGCAAGAAGGAAGGAAATGCCCGCTGATCCCAAGAGAGCGCAGAGTCCAAGCACTAAGGTGGTTTTCGCGTTGGTCCGTGCAGCTCCGAAAAATTCTCTCTCGTCCGCTGCAAAAACAGCGACACAAAAGAATCCAGGCAACGGCTCTAGCCGGCGAACCACGCCGATCATATTATGATCCTCATAATCAAACGCAAACCCTATGGGTGAATCTAACTGAATTTCTGAGTGTGAAACAGGGAGGGCTGCAAGCGTTGCATTGAATATCTCATCACCACTCAAGGACGATGCACTACCCATTATCTGGCCGTCCGGAGTCATCAGCATCAGGACGCGCTCGGATCCGACCGCGAGCGTATTGAGGAAGTTTCCAACGGCTTTTAGCGTGTAGTCCGCCGTAAAAACGCCTCGTAAATCACCGGTGGTGAGAGATCTATTCGCAAGGCTAAGTGTCAAGCCGGGAACTCCCTCATTGAACGAATAAATTTCCGACCAGACGGGATGAACGGAGTCGGACGCGCTTTTGAACCAGGCTTTGTCCCGAGGATCGTAGCCTGGGGGTAATTTGTTATCGATTGGTTGCTGATTGCCGTCTGCTCGAAGAATGAACTCGGTTGGGCGCCCATCGTTGATGCCCGGCTCTGATCGATTTACCACGATTTCGCCGTCCAAATTCCTCCATGCGCCTACGAACCCTCCTGTGATTGCAGATCCGTAGCTGAGCCAGCTGAGATCCGGTTCGTATCGCAGTGTCTCAGCAAAGTGCAACCCGAGCGCATTGAGGTCTTCCGGATCGAGAACTTCTCGCTGAGTGAGTGCGACTTGTGATTGCAGCAATTTTGGAGCAATCGTGAGCAGTCGAGTCACTTCTCTGGCCATTAACCTAGAAGTAAGATCATACTGTCGCTCCCGCAGGTCATCGACTGCACGATTCGATGTGAAAAATGCAACGGCCCCGATAATGCCCACCGTGAGAGACAGCGAACCGAGGACCAGCACTAACAATGCAGTGCGAAAGCTGTGTTTTCGATTGGCCATAAATATCGTTTTCGTAGTCGGCGATCAACGCCTCACACGAGGTTCGTTTCGTCAGAACGCGCGTTGCGTAGTTATCGGAATCGTGCGGGTTGGCCGGTGGATTCTAGCACAGAAAGCCACACATCCTTGCCGGGATCAACTTGGCGGCGAGCGGATGTTGCCACCCCAATGGGCAGGTGAATATAAGCACTATGCCAGCGCGCCACGACGAGGCCTGTTTTCCCGGCCATCCCCGCATGAACCGCGTTCTGGGCCAGGCGCATACAATAGATTCGATCCTGTGGACATGCGGGAACACTGCGGATGATGTAGCTGGGGTCGATATATTTCAGATTCAGCTCGGTGAGGCATGTCTTAAAATACTCTGTGATCCGGTCTTTCAGATAAATTCCGATATCCTGGAGTTTTTTGTTGCCTGAAGCATCATGCTCGCTCGATTCCCCCAACAAACCTTGCCCAGCCCCCTCTGCGACGATCACGACGGCGTGCCCGCGGTCATGGATCCGGCGGCGCAGATACTCAAGAAAGCCGTAATCGCCTTCAAGTGTGAATGGGATCTCTGGAATAAGGACGCAATTTACTTCGCCACTGGCGATCGCTGCCGACGAAGCAATAAATCCCGAGTGACGACCCATGAGCTTAACCAACCCGACTCCATTCCGGGAGCTTCGCGCTTCGGTATGAGCGGCGTGGATGGCTTCCACTGCGGCCGCGCACGCAGTTTCGTAGCCGAAACTTTTGTCCATGAAAATCATATCATTGTCGATCGTCTTTGGAACTCCTACCACTGCCAACCTCATGCCACGTTTTTGGGCCTCATCATTGATTGCCTTCGCCCCGCGTTGACTGCCGTCACCGCCGATCACAAATAGAATATTCACCCCAAGTTCCTGCAAGCGGTCAACCATTCGCACCGGATCCTGCGGGCCACGGGAGGTTCCCAGATCCGTGCCACCGAAGCGATGGATGCTAGTGACCGCATCAGGCGTGAGGGTCACCACGCGGTGGCCATAATCGGTGTTGAGTCCTTCATATCCGTATTGGATGCCGAGGATGCGACGGACGCCGTATCGGTAGTGCGATTGTAAGACAATGGCACGAATGACATCGTTGAGGCCAGGGCAGATGCCCCCGCAGGTAACGATGGCGCAGACCGTCTCGGCAGGGTCGAAAAAAATCTTGCGCCGCGGTCCGGCGACCTCGAAGCAAGGCAGTCCGACTCCATTGTCGAAATGGGTTTGCACGCCCTCGAGCGTATGGTCAACAAGCACCCGATTGTCATCGTTGTAAAATGCGTGTGCGGTCCCGCATTCATGAAAAAAGGGCTCAAGCGGGGACTCGATGTTTCGTTCGCCGAGGGACCCGATAAATAGGTCTTTTGGATCTGGTTCCAACATGGGATCGGGGTATAGCAAGTTTTATACCTCACGCAAAGCTTGGACTTGGTGACGAAGGATGTGGTTCGCCGCACTGCTGCGGTCGCCTCCACGGGGTCGTGGAAACGCACCGCGTCCCTAGTCCTGAATCGTCACCGGCGTTCCGGCTTGAGCCCGAGCATAGATCAAGGGCGCGATATCATCAGGCAGTCGAACGCAACCGTGGCTTGCCGGATATCCGGGGAGATGACCCACGTGCAAGCCGATGGCCGAATAATCATCCAGCGTCTTTCCAATGCGCAGGAAGTATTTCATTGGTGCCCCCTGAAAAACGGTGCCGCTTGGCGCGGAGTCGATCCGCGTGCTAACGCCTCCCCGCACAATCTGGCCGGATCTATTCACGTAATTTCCGTAAATATTCGACCGGTGATCTGCATTTTTCTGGACGACCACGAAGTCCCCTTTCGGCGTCATTCCCGCGCGCTTTCCAGAAGAAATTGGCGTATCGATGGCGACTTCATTTTCCACCAAAAGGAGAGCGCGTTGATCTCCAAGCTTGACCAAAATTCGTGTGTTCCCTGGATTGGCTCGGTCGAGCACACGTGGGACGACGCGAGGTCGCGCCTGTTTTTTAATCAAATCCGCTGCGGGCTTTTGTTTTTTGGGTGGTTGAGAGGGTTGTGCGAGGGCAAAGTTCGCGCAGCCGACGGCCATCACGCCTGCTGCAAGCAGAAGCGTTGCGCGGCTGGAGAAAGGAAAATTTCGCATCAGTCTTGAATCGTGGCGTAAGCCGTGTTGACTATCGACCTAATTGTTCACACGACGTATTTCAACGACATTTCCACTTGGGCTTTATAGATTGAACCGATTTTCAGCGGTGGCAGCCTTGTGTGCGCTTGCGATTCTCGGATGTATTCGCATTGCCGACGCCGATATCAGCCTACCAAGTTCGCCGCCTCCGCAGCCTTTAGCACAAACGACACAGGTCCAAATAGGTGGCACCGTGGAGATCCCACTGCGCGGAGTGAGTCGCTCTGGCCAGCAGCTCTCTTTCCTGGTTCGCTCTAGCCCTGCGCTGGGAGCACTGTCCGAGGTGAGTATTAGGGACCGGCTTTCAGCGACCGTGCTTTACCATCATGATGCAGCCCGGGGGGCGGGAGTGGACCGATTTCGATATGCGGTGCAAGTCCCGGGGTCGGGAGTCTCAACGCCTGCTGAAGTGATTATCCGCGTGGTTGACAAACCCTCCCGCTTTGAGGCACCAACCACAATGGAGTTCGCCTCGGTCGCGGCGGGAAAAACCCGCACGAAAGTGGCGGTCTTGCGAAATGACGGTGGCGGGATTGTCCGCGGGCGAATGGATTTGCCTGAACCATGGGTTTTCACCGACGGTGACGGATCATATAGCATCGGCGAGGGCGAGATGGTCGAAATCGCGTTGACTTTTTCCCCGCAGATTCCGGGTGTATTCAACGGGGTAGCGAGCTTTTCCCACGCAAGCACCCGAAAGCTGAGTTTGTCGGGTGAGGCATTTGCCGCGATCGAGGCGGTAGCAGGATCTCTGGAATTTCGAATCGGCGAGGATGGCCAGCAGCGCCGAGCGGAATTGCGCCTGAAAAATCGAACCAACGAGCCTAAGAGAGTGGATGTTAATGCGCCACCAGAACTTGGCGGCAGCCGGGAAGTGCGGATTGGGGGACAGGAGGAAGTTGCGATTATCCTGCGCTCGGAGCCAGAATTTCTCAAGCCACTCGCGGGAGATATCACAATCGTCGGCGAGGGTGTCGATATTTCTCTGCCATTTAGAATGTTCGCCTCTCCGGCGTTGCTGGAAATTAAAGGGAAGGAAGCGTGGGTAGATTTCGGTTCTGTGATGCAGAGGCGTTCGATGCGGGCAACTATCTCCGTGCGTAATTCCGGCGGGTCGGACGCCATGCTACGCGGGAACGTCCCCGAGGAAATCTCCGTCGCGCCTTCGATCACCGGCGAACCCCTGGCACCGGGTGAAACGCGAACTTTTGAACTGACTTTCACAAGTGCTGAACCGCAGACTTTTAATCGCGAGCTCAAGATTTTTGATGGAGCTGGTTCTGCCGTGTCCTGGTCTGTAATGGCCGTCGTCGAACCCGACCCCCGGCTAGCAGCAGGGCCCGTCGTTCGCCTGCCACTTGCGGGTCCTGGGGAATCATCCATTCCAGGCGCCCGACCCCAGGGACCGCAAACACAGATTGCATTTCCTCCGGTAGAGGAGATTCGAATGACGTACCGCTCTAAACAGGAAATCCACGTAGAATGGGATAATCCGGCTCCTGAGGTAGTGCAATTTCATGCGCTTGAGCGACGCATTGATTTTACGCCGACGGGACAAATGAATATCGTTTGGGAGCCAATAAAAAACGCGACCATGACCGTTGGCGAAAAGGAGACTTCTCTAGAAATTCGCAATTTGAGGCCTGGTCAAAGGATCACACTGGGCGTGATCGGGTTGGACTCCGCCGGGCGCGCGACCATGCCATCCCCTCCCTTTATTTTCGACTCTGAGCATTCGAAACCTATTTACATTCCATGGATTCCGATCTGCGCGATTCTCTTTATTGCCTGCGTCGTTGTCTTAGTCCGGGAACGCCGACGGCAGCGTTCGGAGTTGGAAAGTAAAGTGCAAGAAATCAGTCGCTGGCGCTGACGATAGCACACGCGGTGTGACAGAGCAGTCACCAATACAGCCGCGAATGTCCTTGAAGCCGGACCCCGAAGCGGACATTCTCTGGTCAAACATAAACCCTCAAAAATCGCATTATGCAACTTGGAATGATCGGACTCGGAAGAATGGGCGCCAACATGGTTCGGCGTCTTCTGCGCAATGGACATCAATGTGTCGTCTTTGACACCAATCCAGATGTGGTTGCGGAACTTGTCGCCGATGGTGCGACGGGTGCAGCGTCATTAGAAGAATTTGTCTCCAAACTGGAAAAACCGCGTAACGCGTGGATCATGATTCCGGCGGCAATCACAGACAAAATTGTCGATCAACTGGCAGCGTTGCTTGAGCCGGGGGACACCATAATTGATGGTGGCAATTCCTATTTCCGTGACGACCGGCGCCGGTCGGAAGCATTGCGTCCAAAGGGACTGCACTATCTTGATGTGGGCACCAGCGGTGGAGTGTGGGGACTCGAGCGGGGATATTGCATGATGATCGGCGGGGACACGGAGGCTGTCGAGCGGATGGATCCCGTTTTCAAAACACTCGCTCCCGGCAAGGGAGATATTCCTGAAACTCAAGGCCGCGAAAAGTTGGGTGGCACGGCCGAGCTGGGATACCTGCATTGTGGTGCATCAGGAGCTGGGCACTTCGTGAAGATGGTGCACAATGGAATTGAATACGGCCTCATGGCTGCGTTTGGAGAAGGGTTTGATATCCTTGCCAATGCAAATATCAGCAAACGTCAGACGACTGCGGACGCCGAGACGGCTCCTGCGATGCACCATGACCTCGACTACGATATCAATCTCGCGGATGTCTCTGAAGTATGGCGACGCGGCAGCGTCGTCAGTGCGTGGTTGCTTGATCTGGCAGCAGCATCATTTGCGGAAGATCCCAAATTGGAGAAATTCTCAGGTCGGGTGTCTGATTCCGGCGAAGGACGGTGGACAATCATGGCAGGGATCGAGGAGTCAGTGAATTGTGACGTGCTTACTGCGGCTCTCTATGCTCGGTTCCGCTCACGTAAAGAGCACACGATGGCAGAAAAAGTCTGCTCTGCGATGCGGTATCAATTTGGAGGACACCTCGAAAAACCTGCTGGTGAGTGATTTTTGAGGCTTCGCCAGACGCGAAGTATTGCTGGTTAAGTGACCATGCGACTCGCCATGCTGAACTAAATTTCTGCCCATGATTTCCTATGATGTAGCAGTGATCGGGGGCGGACCCGCAGGCTCGACCGCCGCGACGCTGCTCGCCCAGCGCGGACGTAAGGTCATTTTACTTGAACGTGAGAAATTCCCGCGTTTCCATATCGGGGAATCGTTGCTTCCATTTAGCATGTCCGCGCTCGACCGGCTCGGGGTGATGCCGAAACTGGAAGCGGCAGGGTTTATGCCAAAGCATGGTGCCGAAATTGCGAGTGGTACCGGGGACAGAGAGGTCCGATTTTATTTTAAAAATGGCTTCCAACCTCAGCGTGAAACCGCATTTCAGGTCGAACGCAGTCGATTTGATAAAATCCTCCTGGATCATTCGGCGGAGGCGGGGGCAGAGGTGTACGAATCCACCTCCGTGGAGGCCGTGGATTTTTCTGCTGACGGCGTAACGCTCAGCACCTTAGACCGCAAGTCCGGGGATCGCGCCGCTATCCATGCGAAATACGTGCTGGATTGCAGTGGTCGCAACACGTTAATCGGATCCAAGCTGGATCTGAAACGGATCTATCCGAAACTGAAGAAATTTGCGGTCTACGCGCATTATGAGGGCGTTGAGATGCCCGCAGGAATCGACGGCACGCTCACTCGAATGGTCCGTGCGGACGACCATTGGTTTTGGCTCATTCCTCTTAGCAGAACGAAAACCAGCGTCGGTGTGGTTATGGACACCAAGCGGTTCAAGGAACTGAGTTTGCGGCCCGAGCAGGTGTTGGCCAACACCATCGCTGCCTTGCCCGCGATGAGAGATCGGATGCAATTAGCCACATTGGTCAGCGATGTATATGCGAGCGGTGATTACTCGTATCATAATACAAAACTTTGCGGGGATCGCTGGCTGCTTGCTGGTGATGCCGCCGGATTTATTGATCCTATTTTCAGTAGTGGGGTGTTTTTGGCCCTGCTAGGGGGGGAACGTGCCGCAGACGCGTTAGACATCGCACTGACATCACCACATCTCGCGGCGGGAGAGTTTCGCGAATACAGTAAGGTGATTCGCTCTGTGATGGGTCTTTATCTCGGTTTTGTTGAAGCATGGTATCGGCGCGAGTTTATTGAAACCGTGATGAATCCTCAGGAATTTTTTGATGTTGTCCCGGCGGTCAATGCAGTGCTCGCGGGAAATCTCGGGAGATCGTTTTCGATCCGGTGGCGGCTTTGGATCTTCCGTGCAATCGTGACAGCACAACGCTTCATTCCTGTGTCTCCCCGGCTATTGCTTGAGCCCGCCCGGGCCCCCATCACCGTATGACGCGCTTCTGCATCGCGCTGGGACTAACGGTGCTGTTGACTGCCTGCGCAAGTCCCCGAGATATTTCCATTTCACCGCTGTTGATTTCTGAGCGGGGGTTAGTGAATTGGACGGATGGCACTTCTTCGGTGAGTGCAGATCTTGAGTTTGGACAAGACGGCCATGGGGGCTTGATTCTTGCGATAGACAAAGACCAGCGTCTCCTCACGGTGACTGGATTTGATCATCGCTGGAGCGCGACCGGACCGCTCGCGGGCCCTGGTTGGATGGGCTCGCGGGAATCGGTGCCTTTGCGACTGGCTGGATGGATCACTCTCGCTGAGACTCTTAGCTACATCCAGACCGCCCCCGAATCTGTTGATGCCATGGTTTCCGGTGTGGTGCGTGCCCGATGGACCGAGCGTGGGGTCGAAATGATCTCAGCCGATACGGGCGAGCGATTTCGCGTAGTTTGGCGTAAGTAGGTAAGAATACTCCGATCACCTCTGCATCTGTGCGCGGAAAAAAGCGCCGATGCGCCTTGTTTCTAATTACTAAAGAAGGCAGGCTCGAAAGAGTTCTGAAGCATTCAAATTTATTGATGCCACCCTTCCCTTTAATCGCTATTCATTTGTGGCCTTCATGCCCGCAACACTGCAATAAGGACAGTCATCCCACAGCCATGAGAAAATTTCGCTTCCGCCGACTCATCCTTCTCTCCTTAGTTCCTCTGATTTGTCTGCTGCCAATGGCCCGCGCTCAAGTTCCAGAGGTTCCTAACCACATTCCGAACGTGACCCAAGTTCCCGGGAAATTGCTCTGGCGCTCACCCCAGACGACGAATCGCATTACGAACATCGTTTATCACAATGGCTGGTTCTACACCAACATGGTCACCGGCGCGGATCGGCGTGCTTGGCGCTTTGGAAACAACTCACAGGTCAGCTCGTTCGGTCAAATCCCAGGACTAAACGATGAAAATCTTACTTTGTTTAACGACCACGGCAATCACGCCCACTCGAAGAGCGGTGACTACGCCGGGGGTGCATACGGTTTTGGTCTCAAGAGACAAAGTCTGGGCGTGAACATCATGGAAGACATGCCTGAATACGAGACCCTGTCTCCTTATCGGATTGAAGGTCACCGCTTATACTGGCCCTGGGTCCTGCCATTTCACTGGCTTCAATACGCCGGACAAAATTCCCCGACCCCGACCACGCTCGTGCGTCCGAATTCGGACGCCACCGGTCCTCAGACGCTCTTCGCATGGAACTCGCTCGCCGAGGATGGCGTTACAGGAAACACGATCCTCGTAGGCAACCTGATGTTCATCACCTCCGATGAAACGTCATCGGGGATTCTCTGTTACGACATTGCTCCGACGTTTAATACGCCGCCTGGCCGACCGGTGCTGCTCGATAAACTCACCGGCAACTTCGGCGCCTATCTTGCCGTGCCTTTCGAGCATTACATCGTGCTAGCGCGTTCCAACGAACCGAAGGTGGAAATCATAGATTTCACCGACCCCACCGATCTGAAACATGTTGCCACCATCGATGTGACTGGCACGCCCGGATGGACCGGCGACACCAGCGTGCCTTACACCCAGGCGCAGGACAATTTCATCTTCACGAAGCGTCACAAGATCGACATGAATAGCTTCACCACGGTGCTGGAGTTAGACCAAGTTGGAAATAACCGCCCCGCCGGATCCGTCGGCGGCACCGTGGACACCAGCCAGTACATGAAGCCGGTGGGGAACTTGCTCATTACCGCAGGATACAGTTTCGCGGAGTCTGACCGGCTTGCTATCTGGGCGCATCAGGCGGAGCCGGATACTCGGAAACCCTATGTCGGATATCACATTCCCCGCTCTGGCCAGACCAATTATCCGCTCGGTGCTCCCATTACCCTCATGATTCATGAGGCACTCGAATCGTATACCATCGTCAATGGTATTAGTATCATTCTGAGGGAAACTGGCACCACAACGCCGATCGATTGCTGGACGAGCTTTTCTCACGAGGGCCTCCTCACGCTGACACCTAAAACCCACCTCCAACTGAATAAAACGTACGAAGTCGTCGTGGTGGACGGACTCATTAAGGATGCCGTTGGAAACGGGATTGAGCCATATTCTTTCACCTTCTCCACTGGAGCGGTCGTAAATGGCGGCAATGCGTCACCCGTGATCAATGTCTTCTCGGCCAACCCGTCACCGGTGACTCCAGGAAATACGGTCAATTTCTCCGTTTCTGCCACCGATCCGGATAACGACGCCTTGGAATTTCGGATCAACTACGGAGATGGTGCGCCGACGACTGCCTGGCAGCCTGGCAGTACTTTCAGCCGCAGCTACCCGCTCCGCGGTCACTACACTGCAAAACTCCAGGTCCGGGATCAAAAGCCCGGCGGAGCTACTTCGGTCGCATCCAAGGATCTCGTCGTCACTGTCGGGACCATCCCCGCCGGCACCAAGCCGACGAACTCTAGCCCTATCGCACTAGACGCTACCAACCGTCGACTTTGGGTCGTTAATCCAGACGCTGACAGCGTTTCTCTCGTTGATGCCGATTCGAACGCAAAAACTGCAGAGTTCCATTTAAACACGCTGCTTGGCATCGCGGGCTCCATCGATCCGCGCGCGGTTGCCCTTGATGGCTCCGGCAACGCATGGATCACATGCCATGATGCGGACCGGGTCGCGATCATCAACCCCTCTGGCGTGCTCATCGGCCAGATTCAAACTGGCCATGGCTCCGCACCGATCGGGGTTGCCGTCACTCCGAACAGCTCTGAAGCGTTCGTAACCCTGACTGGGAGTGGCGTGTTGAAGCGCTATAGCACTTTGACTCGCGCCGAGACCGGCAGCATTAACGTCGGCCCTACGCCCCGCGCGATCGCCATCACGGGGGATGGCTCGCGAGTTCTCGTCACCCGCTACCTCTCGGAGTATAACCGAGGCATCGTATGGGATATCTCAAACGGTGGCTCCCTTTCCCTCAACCGCACCTATCGGCTCACGCGCGACCGCACCCCGGACTCGGCGAATAATGGCCGCGGGATTCCCAACCAACTCGCAGGCATCACCATTAGCCCGGATAATAGCTGGGCATGGATCACCGCCTCCAAAATGAACGATGAACACGGATCCTTTTTCACCGGCGCATCCAATACCGACAACGCCGTCCGCGCGATGGTCGTCCGGATTGAACTCGATCAAAACGGGGAGCGCGGAGACAGCGTCGATCGCCTGGATGTGGACAATAGCGAGTCGCCCACCAGCGTGTCGTTCTCTGCTCTGGGCGACTGGGCATTCGTGACGCTTCAGGGAAATAACGAGGTCGCACTTTACAATGATTTTTCTCTTCGGGACGGGGGATCCAAAACGACGCGCTGGAGATTACCCGCAGGACTAGCCCCGCAAGGACAGGTTTTTGACACGGCCACGAACAAACTTTTCGTAAGCAATTTCATGACACGCGATGTGTCGGTTCTTGATCTGAACGCATTTGTTTCGCAAGGAACCCGGAGCGCCACCGAAGTCAGGGTTTCCGTGGTTGCCGTAGAGAGACTTGCAGAGAACATCCTCCTCGGAAAGCAACTGTTCTACGACGCATCGCTGCTGGACGACCAAGGAGTCGAGGTCATGAGCCGCGGCACTTACGTCAGCTGCGCTACCTGCCACAACGACGGTGGACAGGACGGGCGGATTTGGGACTTCACACAGCGCGGCGAGGGCCTGCGCAACACCATTGACTTGCGCGGCCGCGTCGGTCTTGGCCATGGCAACGTTCACTGGAGTGGCAATTTCGATGAGATCCAAGATTTTGAAAACAACATCCGCAACCATCAGGGCGGCAGCGGTTTGATTACTGCCTCTGCGATTTCCTCTCCGCTTGGCACGCCTAAGGTGGGATTGAGCGTTGAGTTGGACGCGCTCGCTGCCTATGTCGGCAGTCTGAATCGCGACACATTACCCAAGAGTCCGTTTCGCAATTCCGACGGCTCGCTCACAGCCGCCGCCGTCGCTGGCCGTGCGGTTTTCGAAAGTCAAAGCTGCATCGACTGCCACAGCGGCTCACAGCTCACCGACTCCACGGGAGGAATCGGGGTGTCTCCAACCCTCCACGATGTCGGCACGCTTCGCACCAGCTCCGGGCAGCGCCTTGGCGTGAGCTTGCCCGGTATCGACACTCCCACTCTGGCCGGCCTCCATTCTACCGCTCCTTATCTTCATGATGGCTCCGCGCGGACGCTCGATGATGTCTTCCGCATTGCTGGAGGCACCGTCTACCAGGCGGAAGACGGAGTTCTATCGGGCTCGGTTAACCGCCCTGGATTCATCAACATCAACTATTTCAACCAAGTTCAAAAGGGTGGACTGGTCGAGTGGAACGGCAACGGTTCCCTCACTTTTTCGTCTGTCCCCGGGGGCGGCACCGCGGGCATCGGTGCCATCGAATTGCGCTTCACAGCGGGAGGCAGCGCAAACCTGAACGTTCGTGTGAACTCCACCGACTACCCATTGCTTCTTGTCGGCCAAAATCCCGGTTGGCAGTTCGATCACTACGAAGTTGCCCGTTTGGAAAATGTCGGCTTCGTCGCGGGCAATAACACCATCGTGATTTCCGGCAGTTCGGGTGGTTTCGGGATTGATTCTATGACTGTCAGCACGCCCGCCGACCTCGCGAAGGCAGCTCCTCACCGCCGCGTGTCTGCTTTGAACACCACGGACCGGGCAAATTTGTTGCAGTATCTCCGCGAGCTGGACGGCTCCTCGATCGCCGCCATTGTCGATCCAAATGCCGTCGGTCCCGCCACCGGAGCACTCGCTCAGTTCCGCCGCGATTTCAACCTTTCTGCCGAAGGCTTACAGGATACCGAGATGCCCGGTGGCGATGGTGTGGCCAACCTTCTGAAATTTGCCTTCAACATGATTGGCGCAGGCCCCGGTCAACGCCCTAGCCTGTCAGCACCCAATGCGCAGGTGCTTCCCCCCGATGGTTCCAGCGGCCTTCCCCATATCAGCATGGCCACCAACGGCCCTGATGCTGGGAAGCTTCAGATCACCTACATGCGTAGGAAGGCCTCAGGTTCGCCCGCACCGGGAATCACCTATACCGTCCAATTCAGCGACACTCTCGCCGCTGATTCTTGGCAGGCCAATCCTTCGGCCACAGAGAGCGTTTCTTCGATTGATCCCACTTTCGAGCGCGTTACTGTCACCGACTCCATTTCTGATGCTACGAAGCGTTTTGCCCGTATCCGAGTCGGAGTAGCTCCCTAGGACCGTCCGACTTTTTGTCTTCAGCAGCTACAGGGCAGGGGATCGAAGTCCGCTATTTCTCGAATGCGGCATCAAATGCCCTGCCACTGGACGGGAAGTCCACCGCACGCACAAAGGCCGCAGCCTCGGTGGCACCGTGTTCACGGTCCATGCCGCTATCCTCCCACTCAACCGAAAGCGGCCCTTGATAGCCAATCCGGTTCAAGTGGCGGATGATTTCTTCAAAGTCAATGCATCCGCGTCCCAACGAGCGGAAATCCCAGTAACGCCGGATATCACCAAATTCTGTGTGACCACCGAAAACTCCCGCTTCGGTTGGCACCTGGGACCAATAGACATCCTTCATGTGGACGTGGTAAATGCGCTCGGAGAATTTCTGGATGAACCCGACGTAATCGACGCCTTGGTATCCAAGGTGAGACGGGTCGTAGTTAAATCCAAACTCCGGCCGCCCGCCGACGGCATCCACAGCTCGCTGAGCACTCGCTGTGTCAAATGCGATCTCCGTCGGATGCACTTCCAACGCAAACTTCACACCGCACTTAGAAAACTCATCAAAAATCGGATTCCATCGATTTGCAAAATCACCAAATCCCTCTTCGATCTCGCCTGCACTCACCGGTGGGAAGCTGTAAAGCAAAGGCCAGATTTTCGATCCAGTGAATCCATTAACTACCGGCACGCCCAGGTTTTTTGCCGCATGCGCGGTGCGCATCATCTCCTCTGCTGCACGTTTTTGGACGTCGGCTGGATTGCCATCACCCCACACATGCGGAGGAAGAATAGCTTTATGGCGGACACCGATGGGGTCGCAGACCGCTTGGCCGACGAGGTGATTCGAAATCGCCCAAGTTTTAAGCCCCTGATTTGCAAGAATCTCATGGATTTCAGCGCAATACCCGGTGTCGCCCGCGGCGCGGCTCACATCCAGGTGATCGCCCCAGCACGCGAGTTCCAGGCCGTCGTAGCCAAACGAACTTGCTTTGTGAGCAAGAGTTGTGAGCGGGAGATCGGCCCATTGGCCGGTGAAAAGTGTGACTGGTCTAGACATGATTTTTTTATGCAGCTTAAAATTGAATTTCAACCCAGCGACGCTCGCGGCTGGATTCGGAAATAGCATCTAACACGACCTGATTGCGATAGCCATCCTCGAAGGTCGGCTGTACCGATTTTCCGTCGCACACGGCGCGGATAAAATCGGCGATGGTATGGGTAAACGTGTGCTCGTATCCAATGATGTGTCCCGGCGGCCACCAGGCTCCAGCATAGTCATGACAGGACTCTGTTACCAGGATATCGCGGAATCCGCGCTGCCCTTCGGGATCGGT
>JBGSMR010000324.1:0-4956 GCA_041740065.1 Chthoniobacterales bacterium | reverse complement strand
GCTGGAGGCCGATTTCCCGCAGCTTTGCGACACTCTGCTGGGTGGGTTTTGTCTTGAGTTCGCCCGCTGCTTTGATGAACGGGACGAGCGTCACGTGCATCAGCATCGCGTTGCTGGCTCCCACTTCGAGAATGAACTGCCGGATCGCTTCAAGGAAAGGAAGGCCTTCGATGTCGCCCGTGGTGCCTCCGATTTCAGTAATGCAAATATCGGTGTCTGTATTTTCGCCGAGGAGACGGATGCGGGCTTTGATTTCATCTGTCACATGCGGAATGACCTGCACAGTCTTGCCGAGGTAATCCCCTCGGCGCTCCTTGCTGAGCACCGTCTCATAAATCTGACCGCTGGTAACGTTGTTCGCCCGGGTGAGCACGCAGTTGGTGAAGCGTTCGTAGTGACCAAGATCCAGGTCCGTCTCCGCACCGTCGGAAAGCACATAAACCTCTCCATGCTGATACGGGCTCATCGTGCCCGGGTCCACGTTGAGATAGGGATCCAGCTTTTGAAGGATCACTTTTAGCCCACGATGCTCCAACAATGTGCCCAGAGATGCAGCGGCAAGACCTTTACCAAGCGAGCTTACCACGCCACCCGTCACGAAAATGTATTTCATGGGGCCGGATGATAGAGAGGCTGACCGGAAAATCCAGCGTTTGCCTGAAAGATTTTTTTCACCCCTACGCCAACCGCCTCCGAACAAGCAATAGCGGCGTCCAGCCAATCATCGAATGCACCCCAGCAAAACTTGCGTTTTGCCTCATTGCTCGATTTCCTCCCCGCTCGATGCGGGGCAAGACAGGGATGTCAATAATCAATGCCTGACCCCTTATGCTGTTTACGCGCTGATGCCTCGGTTCTTGTCTGACGGCGATCCACATAGATTTCTATGTCGTTCCCATCCGGGTCACGAACTCCAAACGACCAGCTGATCCCGGTGTATTGGCTGGTGAACGGTAGGCCGACATCCTGAGTTCTTCCTCGGAGAGCAAAAAAAATCGCCTCATGCGAGACTTCGAGCGCAAAATGCGTTGGACCTAGTGCAAACCGGGATGGATTTTCGGCCCGCGCTCCCACCTCCTCTAGCGCAAGGGAATGATGCTCTCCCGCGATCGCCAGAAAAGCAAAGCGCCCAATCCGCTTCGTAACGTTGAGCCCGAGCCAATCGGTGTAAAATGGCAAAGAAGCATTGAGGTCGCGAACCTTGAGGTGAACATGCCCCAAGCGTATCCCGCCAGTGATTTGGCCTCCCGCTTGACTGCGCGGGGTGTCAACGAGGTTTCTGTAAGTCTGAAGACAGGGAGATTTCATATATTAAGCTAATCGTGAAGTGTCCTGATCGACTCCATCGGTTGTGCGGCCAATGAGATCCGCGCCGATTGCGTATTGCCCTTTTCGAATCTGCGAGTCAGATGAGCGGAAGGAAGTAATCTTTGTGCCTCGTCGATGAAGGCTTGCGCTCCGGGCTCCGGCACCCGAAGAGCGGGAACCAAGAAGGGCCGGTATTCGGAGGCGTCAGGGTTTTCAAGCACCTCCAACATCCGATGCTTCGCATGGCGGACCTGTTTCTGAGTGGATTCGGGATCAAGCAAAATAGCATGGAAATTCCAAAGTGATAGCGGTCCGCATTCGCGCTCCTGCGATGCCCACGAGGTAGTCGTTGGATCCGTGGTATAAGGCGAATTCTTAGAAGGGAGATGAAATGGAATCATGGTGTTGAACGATTGATGGTGGGTATGACTTCTTAACCATCATGCGAATCCAATAATTCGTCCAAGACTACTAATTAATTGATATGATAATATTTACCTATGTATACTCGATGGTGGAAGTTCCGAGGTGATGATAACTGACGGTATCTTCTTAATGTTCTGTTGGAAGTGTGTGGAGAGTCGAATCGATGCACTCCCCATTTGGTGGAAATGGGCGAAAATTGGCGATGGAGAGTGCGGCCAATGCGGGTCAGGAAATCCGACGGATGCGCGCAGGCACGGAATCAATTACGATCATTTCCGGGTTCGTAGACGCATGGTTAAACCGACTTGAACATGTCGCAGGACTGTCACCTGATCCCCATTCCGAGCCCAGAAAAAGCGACCAGACACTTCAGTGTACACACCATCTCTCGTTCCGACGATGGAAAGATCTCCCATCGCAGAGAAATGCGATTATTCGATCAAATCGGTGCGAGTCCTTTTAGAGCTTTTAGGATTTTTGATCGGCCGCTGCGATTTGCTCCCAGAGCGTGCGTTCTTCGGCTTCGACAGTTGTAGGCACTGTGACTTCGACGACGGCGATGAGGTTTCCCCGTTCGCCGGACTTCGTTGGCAGGCCTTTGCCAGACAGGCGAAATTTTCGTCCGTTCTGTGTGCCCGGCGGGAGATGGAGCTTGGCGCGGCCCTCAAGGGTGCGTACTTCGATGTCGCCGCCCAAGACACACTTCCAGGCTGGCACGTCGATTTCGACCAGCAGGTCAGAGCCATCGATTTCGAAATCTGCGTGCTTTTGGAATTTTACCCGCAGGAATAGATCGCCTTGTCCGCCGCCGCCAGCGCCTTCACCGCCCTGGCCGGCTAGTCGAATCCGCTGTCCTTCGCGAACCCCTTTCGGGATCTTGACCGTGTAGGTCTGGACCTGCGGGTTGTCGCCACGACGGAACGAGATCTGCCGCGTCGAGCCATGAAACGCTTCTTCCAGTGTCACCATGATATCGGCCTCTACGTCACTGCCACGCTGCGGAACGTTTGCGTATCCTGGGCCACCGCGCATCCCGCCGCCGGAGCGCCGGGCACCAAACATCTGCTCGAAAAAATCCGAAAACCCGGTGCCCCCGAATTCGAATTCTACGCCATCGCCGAATCCTCCACGCCCACCGCCGCTTGGAAATCCCGCACCGCCGCCGCCACCGGGTGGGGGCTGAAATCCCCCACGCTCCCAGTTGGCTCCGTATTCGTCGTATTTCTGACGCTTTTCGCTGTCGCCCAAAACTTCATAGGCTTCATTAATTTCTTTGAATTTTTCTTCCGCTGTTTTTTTGTCCTCGGCGGTGTCCGGATGGAATTTCCGGGCAAGTTTTCGGAAGGCAGTGCGGATCTCGTCGTGGGTAGCCGATTTGGATACTCCTAGGGTTTCGTAATAGTCGCGGAACTGGACTGGCATAGAATTCGTTTGAAGATGAGCGTGTGTTTGCTGCAGTTTAAAACAATAATCTCAATCGAAGCAGAAAAATATTTCCTTTAATGGGCACTTTTTCGGGGCAGAGATCACATTTCTAGAATACGCCATTTTCATGTTGGACATCAAACTCATCCGGGAAAATCCGGACCACATCAAAGCCCGCCTCGCCACGCGTGCGGACTATAGCAGTGCCATCGATGAAGTTCTTGCCATTGATGGCGAGCGCCGGCAGACGGAGACCCAGCTCCAAAACCTGCTTGGCGACCGTAAGCGTTTAAGCAAGGAGATCGGCATGCTGCGGTCGCGCGGGGAAGATTCCAGCGCGATTGAATACCAAGTGAAAGCATTCGGCGCGGAAATGGAATCGCTCGGACAAACCGCCACCGCCCTCGATGAGCGTCAGCGCGAACTCCTCCTGCAACTTCCCAATCTGCCTCGACCGGACGTGCCTGTGGGCGTCGATGCTTCGGAAAACCCGGTGATTCGCACGTGGGGCGAGGTGCCGACCAACTGCACTGGCGAAGACCACCTTGCGATTGCCGCCCGATTGGGGCTCATGGATTTGGACCGGGCGAGAAAGATCAGTGGCAGCGGATTCACGTGTTTTACTGGAGCAGGTGCGCGCCTTGAGCGGGCGCTGCTGAATTTCCTCCTCGATCTACACTCGGGCGAGGGAGGCTACTCGGAAGTCAGTCCGCCATTTTTGGTGCGTCGCGAATGCATGGTCGGCACGGGTCAATTGCCGAAATTCGAGGAGGACATGTATGGCGTTGACGGGGGTGAGTTGTTCCTCGCGCCGACCGCCGAGGTCCCGGTGACGAATCTGCGCCGCGAAGAAATCGTGCCGCTGGCCGACCTCCCGCTTCGCTTTGCTGCTTACACACCTTGTTTTCGCCGGGAGGCTGGTTCTGCTGGTCGTGAGACCCGCGGGATCATCCGGATGCATCAGTTTGATAAAGTCGAGTTGGTGAAAATCTGCCATCCGGAAAATAGCACCGCCGAACTGGAATCACTGACCGCCGACGCGGAAAAGGTGCTTCAGCGACTGGGCTTGCACTACCGCGTGATCGACCTTTGCACGGGGGATCTGGGATTCGGCTCCGCGCGGACCTATGACATTGAAGTCTGGGCGCCGGGGCAGCAGGCGTACCTCGAGGTGTCGAGTTGCTCGACATTTGAAGATTATCAGGCGCGCCGCATGAATTTGCGGTTTAAAGATGCCGAGGGAAAAAATCGCTTTTGTCATACGCTCAATGGCTCGGGCACCGCGCTCGCCCGACTGTACGTCGCGCTCCTAGAAACTTACGTGCAGCCCGATGGATCGGTGAAACTTCCTGAGCCGCTGCACCATTACTTTGGTTCGTCGTCTATCGCCGTCACTGCCTGAGTCATCGCATGAAAGCCGGGGCCGCCTTGGAACTATTGCACCAGCAGATTGCGAGTGGGATGGCTGGTTTACCGGGGACCAAAAAGGTGCTCGTCGGCGTGTCCGGCGGACGGGACTCCGTGGTCCTGCTGCACGCCCTGCTTCGGGCCGGTTTTTCCAAACTCGTAGTCGTGCATGTTAATCACGGTCTCCGGGGCCGAGCCTCCGGGGGAGGCCCGAGCAGCTGCGGCCGGGCACACGAGGCTTCTCAGGCTGGTTGGCTGTGACGTCCTCTCTGCGGGGGAGGCCCGGGAACGGTGGGCGGATCCCCACGTTGGGTGTCCCCTCTGTGAGTCGGTGCCCGCCTCCAGGCCCTCTCGCGGCTTGAGGGGCTCCCGGCGGGGGCAGGAGATCGT
>JBGSMR010000306.1:0-3167 GCA_041740065.1 Chthoniobacterales bacterium | reverse complement strand
GGGGCCCGCTGGAATCGCTTGCCGCGGATGGTCAGATGGCAGCCTACCGTCACCGCGGGTTCTGGCGCCCGATGGACACGCTCCGCGACCGGGTCGAACTCGAAGACATGTGGGCCAGGGGCGAAGCCCCGTGGAAAACTTGGTAGGGCACGCTGTGGCCCGTCTAAGTGACTAATCGTTGAATGGTTGAAAGGAAAAATATGTCAGATTACCTGTTTTCGTTTGAAAAACTTCGCGTGTGGAGCTTCGGTCTCACCTCCCAGCTCAACCGGGCAGCAGTCTCTGTTGGCGCTAATCTTGCGCAGGGCTCGGGGCGTACGTCGGCAAAGGATCAAGGCCACTTTTCACAGTTTGCCTACGGATCTCTGATGGAATCTGCGCGCCTTCTCATTCCTGCAGGAGATCAGGAGTCTATCAAAGAAATCCAACTCAATGAGCAGCGCGACATCATTGCCGGACTAAGCAATCAGATAAATCCCCTGCGCAATGCACAATTCCCCCGTGCCTCCGGGGCTTAAACCGAGAAAACTAATGCCGTCCTCTCAACTCATCTCCGATTCAACCGTTCAACTTTTTCTCGGAGTCTTCCGAGGAAAACGCGTCCTCGTGACCGGCCACACCGGATTCAAAGGGAGCTGGCTTTGCGAGTGGCTCTTATCGCTTGGTGCGAAGGTTACGGGATTTGCTCTGCCTCCGGCGACCCGACCAGCCTTGTTCGATCAAATCGACCTTGCATCCCGCATACGGCACGTGATAGGCGACGTCACAGACCCGGACGCAGTGAAAAATGTCGTCCTTCAGACCCAGCCGGATTTCGTTTTTCACCTTGCCGCCCAGCCTTTGGTGAGACTCTCATATCGCGAACCCGTTGAAACCTGGCAAACAAACGTCATGGGGACGATCAACGTTCTGGAAGCCCTGCGCTGTTACCAAAACGGGTTGATGGGGGCAACGGATGAAGAGTTTAAGGGATCGGGGCTCTACTCCGCGCAACGATTTTCAGATTCAACCATTCAACCTCACAACCCCTGCGTGGCGGTCATGGTCACAACGGATAAAGTTTATGAGAACCGGGAGTGGACGTACGGTTACCGTGAAGAAGACCCGCTTGGCGGTTATGATCCCTACAGCTCCAGCAAGGGAGCCGCAGAGATCGCCATTGCTTCCTGGAGGCGGTCGTTTTTCCAATCACCATCAACCAGCAACCGCCAACCAGCAATTCTCATCGCATCCGCCCGGGCCGGCAATGTGATCGGCGGCGGAGATTGGGCTGAAGATCGCATCGTTCCCGATGCCATGCGGGCGCTGGCAGCGGGCGTCGAAATTCCGGTTCGCAACAAACATTCGACCCGCCCGTGGCAGCACGTGCTCGAGCCGCTCTCGGGCTACCTATCCCTCGCCGCTGCGTTGGCAACTCACCGTGTTCAAGCCGCCGCCAGCGGTGGAGTTGATCGCTCTTCTTTCTCCGTTGCTAGTTCCAAGACCGGCCAAGACCAATCAACGGACAACGAATCCCTCGCCGCGCTTTGCAGTGCGTTTAACTTTGGCCCGGCCCTCGATTCCAATCGCCCGGTTGAGGCGTTGGTTACGGAGATCCTCCAGCACTGGCCGGGTCGGTGGGAAGATCGAAGCGACCCACTCGCGCCACATGAAGCAGGAAAACTCAATCTCACTACAGACAAAGCATTCCATTTGCTTGGATGGCAGCCAAAGTGGAAATTTTCTACCACCATCGAAAAAACCGCCATATGGTACCGCTCGGTGTTCGATGGAGCGAATGTCCTTGATCTAACGCAACACCAAATTAGCGAATACGCAGAGTCGCAGGATAGAAATATATGACGCATAGAATCAACGCGCACTTTGAAGGAGGGGTAGTCGTGCTAGACGCTCCCCTGCCCAATGGCATTAAACCCACACACGTGATCGTGGAGATCTCCGACGTGTCGCCTGCAACTGTCGAAGAACTCGCCCAGAGTGAATCTGGCTTTGCTCGCACCGTACTACTGGATTCATCCGAGGATGTTTGGGAAAATGACTAGTCTATATCGTGGCGGAATCTTCCGCGTCGCATTTCCTTTCACTGATGCTGACAAAAGCAAGCGGCGGCCTGCTCTCGCATTGAGCGAACCAGACGCATTCGGCGATATCAGATGGGCATTCATCACCACAAAATCCCATCCCAGCGCGGACTGTGTCCCGTTGGCATCCGGGGATGTGGAAACCGACCTTCCGCGTGAAAGCTATTTAGTTCCGACCAAGATTTTCACGATCCACAAAGACCGAATCGACCACTACTACACGCGAGTCACGCCAAAGTTCCTTGCGGCGCTGGAGAAGCGAGACGCGCTGGCGACCGCCCGACGTTTCTCGGCATTGGCCCACACCGCGAATCGCCCCGGTAACGACGCCGCGCACGCACCATTTATCCCAAGCGAGACGACCGTGCCTTACGCGGGCCGGGTATTTACCGAGGACGAGGTCGCAGCAGCAGTTGGAGCCACCCTCGATTTTTGGCTCACGCTCGGGCCCGAAGGCGAGGCCATGGAGAAGGAACTCGCCGAATTTATGGGCGTGAAACACTGCCTGCTAGTCAACTCCGGTTCGTCAGCAAACCTCATCGCATTCTCTGCCCTCACTACCCACAAGCTGCCGGACCACAAACGTATCCGTCCCGGTGACGAAGTTATTACCGTCGCAGCCGGATTCCCAACGACCGTTTCACCCATCATCCAAACCGGCGCCGTTCCGGTTTTCATCGATGCCAAGACGCTTACTGGCAATGCGGATTGCTCCCTGCTCGAAGCCGCCTACTCGCCCGGCAAAACAAAGGCCGTAATGATGGCCCACGCGCTCGGCAATCCGTTCGAGATCACAACCGTCCTTGCGTTCTGTCAGAAATACGACCTTTGGCTCATCGAAGACAACTGCGACGCCCTCGGCTGCACCTACAGCATACCCGTGGATCAAGCCAAATCTCTCGGCTTGGATCATTTGTTGAAATTAGCGGAAGCCAATGCCGCCACAGCACCCGGTGGGGCTGATGAAAAGTTTGACAGTTTAAATGTTGAATCGGGATCTCCGAGCAACCCTTCAACTAAAATCCCATTCATCGAGAATGGGATTTTAACCGCCTACACGGGAAGTTTCGGCGACCTTTCCACCCA
>JBGSMR010000268.1:0-9913 GCA_041740065.1 Chthoniobacterales bacterium | reverse complement strand
TTATCAATGAGGGTGGGCAGCAATTGATCCGAAAAGTCGAATTCGAAGGGAATAGCACCTTCACGTCCGAACGACTCAGAGTGATTTTTGACACGTCTATTCGTCAGGCAAATCTGCATCCGTTTGGCAGAATGAGGTATGTCACCAGCGCCGTGGATTTTGCCACAGCAGAAATTGAACGTGCCCTGCGGCAGAAGGGTTTTTTGGATGCCAGGGCCGAAGTTGCCGGAGCAATCCCAGCCGGAAACGAAGTCGATCTTAAGATTGTGATTACTGAGGGTATTCAATATCACATCGCGGCGATTCGGCTATTCGACACCACGGATGATACTTCCGAATTAAAAGCCACGTTGGCAGAGAATCTGGGTAACCCCTATGAGCAGACCTTGCAAGCCACGCTGCGGACTCGGGTGCAGGATTGGTATCGAAACCGCGGCCATCTCAATCCACAGGTCCGGATCGACGCGGTCAAGGATGCGACCCTCGGGAAGGTATCGCTTACATTGACTGCCGTGCCCGGCCCACGGTTCCGCCTCGGACAGATCCGGATTGAGGGGTTGAACGCGACTGCCGCAGCTGCGGTTCGCAAACGAATCAGCATCCGTCCGGGTGCTTGGTATGACACCTCGAAAATTGACTCTGGTGTGCGGCGCCTTTGGTTTACCGGAGCATTTTCTGAAGTATCGGCTACACCAGAACTCACCAATGACGATACTGCCGATGCAGTGCTGAAAATGGAGGAAGGCCTCGCGAAGCAGGTGCGCTTCAAGATTGGCTATAACGAATGGGAGCGTGGATTCGGCGAGATCCAGTATGTGGACAGGAACTTTCTCGGCAGTCTGAATCGCTTTTCCGTCGATACATTTGTATCCCAACGGGGATATGGAGTCAGCTCTACGTTGGCCGACCCGTGGTTCCTCGGAACGGACGCCATTGGCTCAGTCGGTGCCTATTTTTCACGCCGAGAACTTCCCGCCTACGAGACGACGGAGTTTGGAGGGACCGTCAGCTACGAGCGTCGTTACAACCTGCCAAACGAAACTGGATATCGCTTCATATACACATGGAAAAAAGCGACCGATAGCGAGATCTTCGGTGACAACGTGGATACTGGAGCGATCGACTACACGTTGGGTGGTGTTGGATTTTCGCAGACCTGGGATACGAGAAACAGCGTGCTTTCACCGATGAAAGGAGTGTTCGCCAGTCACGAGGTGGAGGTCGTGTCGCCACTACTGTTAGGAGATTTGTCATTCTTTCGTTTTGAAGCTCAGTTCACCTATTACCAACCGTTGCAGGAGATCACAACCGAAAGGCCATTTGTGCCGTTCCTTGTTTTCAATCAGCTCGCCGGTATGTTGCTGCCTTACGGAAACACAGAATTCATTCCCGTCCAGGAGCGGTTTTTTCTCGGTGGTCCAACGACGATGCGAAGTTATCAGCTCTATGGATTTGGCCCTAGAGATTCGGAAGGATACCCCACCGGTGGCCTCGCTATGTTGCTGGGAACGGCAGAGCTCCAATGGCCTGTTTGGAACAACATCTACACGGTATTTTTCACTGATATCGGCAACTTAGCGAGTGAGGCACAGGATCTTACCTGGAGCGACGCCCAAGTGGCCATCGGCTCAGGCCTGCGGGTCTACACGCCCATTGGAGCCATTCGGGTAGACTACGGCTACAACGTAAACCGCGATCCCGGAGACCCCATTGGCAACTGGCAGATTGGATTCGGTCTGACGTTTTGAACCACCCCATTAGCGGGCAGCATCAGCGATCACACGCCGGATCCCCTTGGTGTCGTTTTTCAGGGGTTTAAAATCCCAGAGAATAAATCCTCCCTCTTTGCGGGGTCCAATGGATCGCTCCAAGTTCAGTTGTGTTGCAATTTCGCTGGCTGGCCAATTGTGCGAACCACCCAAGCGCTCGACGGCAATACCTGGATAGATCGGCACTTGTCGAGGGTTCACGCGGGGGCTTCGCCACCAGCGCAGTAACGATGTGAAACTCTGCGGCCCTGCATCCCTCCAATACAATTGTGGCGCGAGATAATCGACCCACCCTTGTTGCATCCATACCAGCGGGTCGGAATACAATTCATTGCGCTGATCCAAGCCGGCCTTTACATCGGGCGGCTCGCCCTTGGTGTAAATTCCAAAGGGGCTGATTCCAAAAAGTGCACCCGGACGGGCCGCGTGGACGGTTTCGCTGATTCGCTTGACCAGTTGGTGCACATTTTGTCTCCGCCAATCGTCAATCGATAACTCACCACCTCCCGATTGGTAGCGGGCATAGGAATCTGCGTCCGGCAATCGGCCCACGCTGGGGTAGGGATAGAAATAGTCATCGAGATGCACCCCGGCGACTGGATACCTAGTCACAAGATCTTTGACTACGGCAACCACATGGTCCTGCACCCGTTTACTGCCAGGATCCAGCAGTAATAAATTCCCAACCCGCTTCGTATCGGCGCTGAGGCGATTGGACACATGCGATGGATGGCGGGGATTTTTTGCGTTGGCAGCAGCGCGATACGGGTTGATCCACGCGTGAATTGCGATCCCGTGTTTTCGGCCCTCGGCGATGAATGTTTCCAGTGGGTCGTAGCCAGGCGATTTTCCCTGCGTGCCGGTAAGGTATCGGCTCCATGGCTCCAGCCGCGACTCATAGAGCGCATCCCCTTCCGGTCGCACTTGGACCATGAGTGCATTCAGCCCGATGCTACGAGCCGTCTGTACAATGCGCGATATTTCCGCTTTTTGCTCGCCCGCACTGAGGCCTTGGCTCGAGGGGAAATTGATATTGAAAACACTCGCCACCCAGGCGGCGCGCATCTCAGCGCCGGTCGCTGTCGGCAGCATGCCAATACTTCCAAGAACAAACATCGCGAGAAACCAGCGGTAAATCATCCGGTGAGTATAGCTGATCGATTCCAGGACGCCATCCCAGGCATGAAGGCAAAGCAACTTTTTCCACCAAGGGTCATGACCGCTGTCTGAGCTTCTTCTTCTCCTGTGCATAAAATGTTGGCATGAGTTTCGCCTCGATCCAATTGCATGCGGCAGCCAATCCTTCCTCCCTGTAGACGCGTCCAATGCACGCCTCGACTTCAGTGGGGTTTCCAAAGTTCGAGAGAAATTGATTGCAACTCATCGCGCGCTGGCGCTCGCCATCGGTCGTTTTTGATTCACGGAGAATCCATTCTCGACAGAACAAGGCTAGCACTGCATCACCGATCCACGCGTCGTTTTTTGTATCGGCCAGAGGTTTTCGATTCATCATCGATAACTACTACACATGGGAATCCAAAACAAAGTGCATAGCGCGACATCGCTATCGCTTTTTATCATCAGATCGCCGTAGTGTGGTCGAGATATGGCATCACGGAAACGGCGGTCAAAGCAGACAACAAAGCTGCGTGCCACCATCGCGCAGGCATTTCCCGAAACCATACCCACGCGGTGGGTGAAATCTGTCGTGGCGTTATTTCTCCTGCCGTTTGCTTGGGTGTTGAGTGAGACGTTTTTCAGCGCGTTCACGAATGTGACTGTGCACGAAGAATTCTGGGCAACGATGGAATTTTGGTTTTTCTCCTTGGGCGTGGTGATCTGGCTGGTCCCGTTTTTCATGCTTCCCCGGACGGTGACGTACTACGTCTTCGGTCATGAGCTCACCCATGCCGTGTGGGTTTGGCTTATGGGCGGGCGGGTCAGTGAGTTTCGAGTGAGTGCGGGCGGAGGTCACATTCTCGCTAATAAAATCAACACGTGGATCGCGTTGGCGCCGTATTTTTTTCCAATCTACAGCTTAATTGTGATCATGATCTACGGACTGGCTGGAATCTTTTGGGACATGACGCCTCTGCAGCCGGTCTTGTTCATGTTGATTGGTGCTACATGGGCATTTCACATCTCATTTACGGTGTGGATGATTCCGCGTGGTCAGAGTGATCTCGCGTATGGTGGGATGTTTTTTTCCTTAGTTTTCATCTATCTCTTGAATCTGGTGCTGCTTTCGATCTTCCTCATCGTGGCTTCACCGACGATTTCCTGGTTGGGATTCGGACGTGACCTCGCAGTTAATGGCTGGAACTTTATGGAGTTTGCCAGCTACCTCGTGCGCCTGACCAAATCATGAGTCAGAGCGGACTCATGGAGTTTCTGCTTGAACTACAAGTAGCAAGTGGGGGTGTCATTCCTGTGGATGTGTTTATGCGTGAGGCGCTGTATCACCCGGAGCACGGCTACTATTCCAAAAACATCCGCACCGTGGGCCGCCGCGGAGACTTTGCTACCTCGGCTTCGTTGGGTCGTGTCCTTGGGCAAGCGATCGCCGGTTGGATTCGATCCCGGAAGGTCGAGGGAATGGGCCGCCATGTAATTGAAGTCGGTGGTGGTTCCGGCGCAATGGCATTAACGGTCCTCAAAGCATTCACTTGGTTTGATCGTTTGGGGCTATCGTATCACCTTGTTGAGACATCCCCGATCCTGCGTTCTGAACAACAAAAACTGCTCCGGGGATTCCGCGTCTCGTGGCATGAATCCTTGGCTGATGCACTGCGAGCATCTGCCGGGAAAGCGATGGTGTTTTCAAATGAATTGATCGACGCCTTTCCCTGTAGGATTTTCGAACGTCGCGACGGCGCATGGTGCGAAGTTTGCGTCCATATTGACGGGAACACACTCGGTGAGGTGCTCCTGCATCGTGCATTGCCACCCGCTGCATCGGCCCTGAAGCAGGACTTTCCGGATGGTCAACGGGTCGAAGTCCATGAAGCAGCCGGCGAGTGGATGGCATCTTGGTCCGTCTGCGCACGGGAAGTGGATTTACTCACCATCGACTACGGTAGTCCCATTAGAACCCTTTACCACCGTCGCCCGCGGGGAACTTTACGTGCGTATTTCCATCAGCAACAGTTCAACGGAGGCTCGGTGTTTCATCGTTTCGGAAAGCAGGATATCACCGCTGATGTGAACTTCTCGGATCTCGAGCATTGGGGCGAGAAGTTGGGATGGAAAAATGTCCGACTCCAGAGTCAGGGCCAATTCATCCGCGAGTATGTCTCAGCGCGCGATATTGAGCAGTCTCCCGCAGACGCCGCGCTTGCAGATCTATCCGGTGCCGGAGACGCATTTCAAGTGCTTCATCAACGGATTGACCAACAGGCAAAAGCTTAGAATTTACGTCCAAATGACGGCGGCGTGCGTTCCGTAGTTTGTGAATAACTGTGCCTATCAGCGGATCCGACTCTGGTCTGGGATTGTTTCCATCGGGTGCAATCTGGGACTAATCGGTGCGCTTTATCTCAGCGCTTTCTGGTGGGAGGCGATGATTTCCTCAGCTGGCGTTGCGGCAGGCGTACTGGCTGCGATCCCATTTCTCATCGCCGCAGGAAATCTGCCCTTTGATATTCTTACCGGCCACGCCGTCGAAACATTTGCCAACCGAACACGCCAACCGCTTCGCGAATGGTTTTCGGATTGGTCTAAAGGAGCCATCCACGCAGCAACCGCTCAGGCTGCCGGGTTACTTCTCTTCTTCCTGGCGGCGCAATTCAGCAGCATTTGGAAGTGGCCGATTGTCTTCGGAATCGTTGTCGTTGTTGTTGTGCTAGTTTTGTTGCAACTCCAGCGGGGTGACACGGACTTGGATGGCGCCAATGACGGGCCACTCGCGGATTTCGAGGCACGCTTGGCCTCGGAACTCAAGTCGCTCGGCGTTGCGTTGCCCCGTGTCCGTTGGATCCATGATGTCGAGATTGATCCGGTAAACGGTTGCATCCCGCCCTTCGGATGCAGGCTACACCTTTCATCCAATGTGAGCCGCCACCTTACCCCACGAGAAGCAGCACTCCTATGTCTGCGGGAGGTCTGGATTGCGAAATCCGGCCGAGGCCGAGCAGGCGCGATGATCGCTGGAGCGTGGCTACTTGCCGGGGTTGGGCTTGCGTTGACCGTGCCTGCAGCGAATGCCATCCAGGCGGCGCTTGGTGGGGCTGCCGTGGTGAGCCTCTGGTCATTTTTGGCCCTCTTCGTATGGCCGCCATTGAACCGGCGGTGGATGAGCGAAGCAGATCGCATCCTCCTGCAACATGCGTCCACAGAAGAAATCCAAGCGGTATTTAAAAAAGTGCAGAAACTAAACGCCACAGACACAGCGCTCTCGTCTGCCAAGACCGCAATTTTCCACCCTATTCCACCGACGCAGGACCGAATCAACGCCCTCTTATGAACCAGATCCCTCGCCTCCTATTTATCCTCAGCGCCTGGTTCGGAAACTCAATTTCTCGCTCGCTCCACTGTCATGTCGGTAGACCTCGGAGTTGGCGCTTCCCGCCGAATTGGTCATAGTTGTTTACTGTCACCTCCTGGGCCAAGTCGCAACTACTCACGTGGTTCGTGGGAATGAATGGTGATCTGCTGGAACGGGATGACCAAACCGAATTGATTGCAGGCATCCACCCCGATTCGTTGCAAGGCGCGTCGCAGGGGATAAAACTTGGGAGCGAGATCCCCGGTGACATCCAACAGAACATCATAGTCAAGAGACGAAGTATTCGCTGAGGCGAATTCAACCTTCAGTGAGCGCAGTTGCTCGGCACAGACAATTTGCTCCACTGCAGTTTTAAAATACGACCTCAGCTGCTCAAGAACCTCAGTTGTGCAGTGCTTTTGATGGTCGTAGTCTATCCCGAAGGTGGTTGAAATCCGAAACCCATGCGAGTGGTTCCGAGGATTTTGTTCGAGAAATTCGCACGTGGGATACGTCCGCTGCGCGCCTCCGATAAGCTCGAGTTGAACCATCTCTGGACTCTGAAACATGCTGCGCCCGTAGGTTTCGTCATTCAGAAGAACCCAATCTCCCTCCTGACACGGAAAGAACGGCTCATTGGGTCCCATCGGCCGGGACAGCATGTCATGCAGCCGCGCCACAGGCATGCGAAGCATTCCCCCACGCAAGGCGGGGTTGCGGAGAATGGTGAAAAAGGTGAGATCCTCCACGACCCAAGGTACGCCGTCGTAAGTGATGCGCTCCCCTTCACGCACAGGACCGAGATTCAGTAACATCCGGGCGTCATCGACAAATTTTGGTATCGCATCCTTCGCAGTGAGTACTGCCGCCGCAAGGATCAACACGATCAACCCGAGTAAGACCCAATCTCCCACGGCGAAAAAGACGAGCACGATTGCAAGGAGGACGAACAAAATAGAAAAGACTGCAAACAATACATCAAACAACCGAGCCCCAAAGGAGCGAGGGCCTCGATGTGTCGGACTTCGCCTTCGGATCGTTCCCTCCAACATTCGCATGCCGACAAAAACCACAGCCCCTGCGGTAAGCGCCAATAGAAGGTTTCGCCCGCGAACGCGAAAAAACGACGCCACTGCCCCGCGCGTTTTATCCACAAAAGAAATGTCATTTGCTGCGAGTTGATCCAGTCGAAATCCGAGCACATTGACTTCGTCTCGAAGCACTGCATGGCGGTCCTGCCATGTCTCACGCACAAGGGACAGTTCTTCCGTAACTGCGGGATAATCCGTTCGGGTAATGACTTGATCGAGCGAAATTAAGGCTTTGCGAATTACGTCTTCTTGCTGTTTTGCTTCTTCAAATTGATTCCGAACGGCCTGTGCTTCCCGTGAGTCCGCGGTCGCCCGTTTGAACTCATCAATCAATGGTCGGATCAGTTGCTCAATCGACGCCTGCAACGAGAACGCCTGTTCCTGGGTAGCCTCAAATCCGCTGAGATCCACATCCGTAGACAGATCGAGAAGATCCAGCCGCTGCTGCTCGCGCTGCCCCTCAAGGGCACGAACCTTTGCCTGGATTTCTTCGCGCGCAGAATCCGTCTGAGCGACTTGAAGTTCGGCCTGTGCACTCACGATCGATTCGGACGTGCGGCGAATAGAATTCACCAGCGCTGCCATCGCATCTTGCAGCCCTGGGCGGATATGTTCCACCACCGTCGGCGGTGCTTGTGCGGGAACGATAGATTCCTGGCCTTGGCCGAGCAGCGTCAGTGGCCACGTCGCCAACATTAAGATCCAATTTGAAAACCGCATGACCGTAGCCTATGGGGGACGACCGTCCGGTCAAACATCAAGCGGAGCTGATGGCCCCAATCTGCCGTTTATAAGGGCTTACCCCGATGATTGGACAAGCCGCGTTACATCCCTCAAATTCCGAAAAAGGCGAAAAAGGGGTCAGTCATTTTTTATTGCATTTTCGATAAGATGCGCAAATTGGGGATGCTGAGTGACGATTTTTTCCCAAGCGGGGTGGTCGCTAGGCTCGACGTCGGCGGGAAATCGCGCCGTGGATCGCATCCATTTTCCCATCCATTCGACACCGAGCAATTTGTGGTCGTCATGAATTGCTTCGGGTGTCATGGCAATCGTGGTTTCGATTTTATCACCGGTGTGACGGCCGCGTGCAACATGAAATCCCGCTGCCAGCATCGCTACCCGTGACGCCGTGGAGCAGGTGTAGGTGACGAGCGTGACAGGCCGCCCCTGGCATGCCAAAAACAAGCGTCGAAACGTAGCAAATGTCCAAGCGAAGGCATTGGTGCGTCCCGAGAACAGGTCGTAAAAAATGATATCCGGCAACTCGGGTGCTTGGTCGATGCTGCTGGGGAAATTGCCCGTTACCAGCGTCCATGTTAGGCCGGGATGGGTTTTGGATTGCCATGCTCCTTTTTTCAGCACGCCTGCTGGTCCGCTGTGACGGAGTGACCGGAAGAGTTCATTGTGAGTGAATGCGAGACGGAGTGAGTCGAGGTCATTTTCGAAGCTCACGATGTGCATGTCACGAACTGGAGCCGTGGCAGCAATTACCTCATAACATTCAATTGAAGCCATCGCATTGGCTGCGGCGCCGAGACCTACATCCCAGATTACCAACGGATCGACCGCATTGGTTTCGGTCAGGCGCTCAGCGAGTCGCGATTGCTCGACATACAGGTGCCGGGCCTCTTCCATCGGCGGCGTATGAGCGTGCATGATTTCCCCGGAATGCACGTGCCGGATGCTTGCGAATCCTTCGTGTGCGATGTGAACTTCGTAATTTCCGAGCGTCCGTTTGCGTGTGGCGCGACGTTTTTGGACAAGGACCGGATTATCGATGTCATCTTCTTGAAGCGTCGTTCGGCGCTCGTGGTAGAACACGCCGAAGGTATCTGAAATAATGGATGCCCGAGCTTCCCGCATGAGCTGGTGATAGAAATGAATATTATGTATTCCTAACAGCTGCCAACCGAGGGTTTCACCGGTTTTCGTGAGGTGATGCAGATAAGCGCGGGAGTGATTGAGGCAGGTTGGGCATCCGCACATGGGATCGAGTTTTTCATCTGCGAATTTGTATACTCCGCGTCGGAGTTGCAGGTAGCCACGCGAAGTAAACGCCCCTCCGCGCTGTGCGACCTGAGTGGGAATGATACAGTCAAACATATCCACGCCGCGATGCACGGCTTCAAGAATATCGAGTGGCGTGCCGACGCCCATGAGGTAGCGCGGCTTGTCTGCGGGCAACAGGCGGGCGGTTAGGGCGCAGATATCTTCGCGTTCGCTCCGGCCCTCCCCTACGGCAAGGCCCCCGATGGCAAATCCATCGAAGTCCATTTCTGTGAGCCCCATTACGCTCTCGCGGCGCAACTCCGGATATACAGCTCCTTGCGCAATTCCAAACATCGCAGCTGGAGAATCTCCCCGTGCTGCGAGACTCCGTGCTGCCCAGCGCCGGGTAAGCTCGACCGCCGCACGAGCAGCTGGTTCTTCTGCGGTGGACGGCACACATTGATCAAGCACCATCATGATATCGCTGCCGATGGCCAACTGCGTCTGGATGCTCATCTCCGGGCTCAAGAGTATCGATCGACCGTCCGTATAGCTCTGGAAAACTGCCCCGTCCTCAG
>JBGSMR010000222.1:0-4378 GCA_041740065.1 Chthoniobacterales bacterium | reverse complement strand
TCGGCGAGAAGACGCGAGGCAATTTTACTCAGAGATGTTTTCTCTGACTTTTGCAGGGCTTTCAGTCCGTCTAATACGGGTTTTTCCAAATCAAGAGTTTCCCTATCACAAGTGCTGAGTTCGCGTGTCGTGAAGCGGTGAAATCCTCTCCGCTGAGCCGTCTCGATGTTTTCCGGGTTGGGGAACTGGATTTTCCACGGCTCTATTTTTTGGGGGCTGGCCTTCCTTGTAGCGAAACCGCGCCGCGGTCCCAATCTCCGAGAATGCGAATCAAACGATGACCAGCTCTCCGACGATGATGAGGTTTCTTTGGAGCTGTGGAAGGGGGAGAAATAGATTGGATTGGCGAGCGGTGAATTAAGGGGTTTTTGGGCGAGAAGCTAGGCCAGCGATTCACGTCGACAGCAATCCATACCGTGATGGTAGCGCGGTTGTGGGGGGGGACGATATTCTTTTGGGCGGTGAGTTTTTTTAAGAAGGGGATGGAGTTGAAGTTCCGAATGCGGGTGGAACTCTTTGAGAGATGGAACTAAAGCCCGTCCTTTGGATTTGAGTGCACTAAGACGTCAGGGTTTTGATGATACAGGGGCGATCTGATGCCGCGCACCAGAGTCGATAGATGTTCTCCACATTTTTGCGCGCACCACTGGCGGGAATTTTTAGGAACCCCTGGCGTTTTGCGGCTTCGAAGAGTATTCGTTCCTTCTGTTTGAGCCGGTGACCGATGGATCGGTTGCCGATTTTTCTGCGTGTCGGCAGACCACGACTCAGTTTTTCAATGTCGTCTTTGATTGGCTTATTTGATGAAGGCATGCAGAGATTGAAAAAAGATATTTTGATGGTGGTGGGATTCTGAGGGGATATTTAGAGTAGGCGATATCGCCTTTGCGCTCTCATCAGTTCATGGAAGAACGTTACGATCAGAAGGTGAAGTTGGCTGCAACGAACGCCGGTGGGGAAATTTCTCTTTTCTGCCTGCTAACCTGTTGAACCCGTCGCAGAGCACCGGAATGCGATTCCCGCCGGGGAATTGTTGACGTGGCGCAAGGAACCGAAACTCTTTCGTGGGAAGCGTTGGATTGATGAGGGATTGCGGCGTATGCGTGAATTGTGAAAGCGACAAAATATGTCACGATGGACGCGAATGAAGCGGTGGCATCAGTCGCTTACCGGTGCTCCGAGACCATCGCGATCTACCCGATTACGCCGTCCTCACCCATGGCGGAATGGTGTGATGAATGGTCGGCGCATGACCGGCCCAACCTGTGGGGCGACGTGCCGGCGCTGGTGCAAATGCAATCCGAGGGTGGTGTGGCAGGTGCGATTCACGGAATGTTGATGGCAGGCACACTGAGCACCACATTTACCGCATCGCAGGGTCTCCTTTTGATGATCCCAAACCTGTATAAGATCGCGGGGGAATTGCATCCGTTTTGCATGCATGTGACGGCGAGGACGCTGGCGACGCATGCGCTTTCGATCTTTGGCGATCACTCGGATGTCATGGCTTGTCGTCAAACGGGATTTGCCATGTTGTGCTCCAACTCGGTGATTGAAGCGCAGGATCTTGCCTGCATCGCGCATGCGGCAACGCTGGAGGCACGAATTCCTTTTTTGCATTTTTTTGATGGCTTCCGGACCTCGCATGAGTTGCAAAAGACGGAGCGGTTGGCTGATGATGTCTTGATGGCAATGGTCCATCTGGCGGGAATCACTGCGCATCGGTCGCGGGCATTATCGCCGGATCACCCCACCCTGCGCGGGACTGCTCAGAATCCGGATGTTTTTTTTCAGGCCCGTGAGGCGGCGAACCGTTACTACGACGCATTGCCTCAGATTCTAGAGCGTCTGATGGAAAGATTTGCTGGACTGACTGGGAGAGCCTATGGGTTGGTGGACTACCGGGGGCATCCGGAGGCGGATCGCGTGGTGATCGTGATGGGATCTGCCACAGAAACGCTGGCAGAAACGGCGCAGGCGTTGAATGTCGATGGCCAGAAGACGGGTGTGCTTGCGGTGCGATTATTCCGACCATTTCCTTCAGCCGCGTTGATTGCTGCTATCCCGGTAAGATGCAGGTCCATCGCGGTATTGGACCGTACGAAGGAACCGGGAGCTATCGGGGAGCCGTTGTATCAGGATGTTGTTACTGCCCTTGCCGAGGCTCGGTCGGACGGTGGATTGCCAATGGAATGTGAGCCCATCGTGGTCGGAGGTCGGTATGGGCTGTCATCCAAGGAATTCACGCCTGCAATGGCGAAGGCGGTCTATGACAATTTATCCCGGGAGCGACCTTTGAACCATTTTACGATTGGGATCAACGATGATATAACGCATCGCTCGTTGGCATTTGATCCAGAGTTTGAAATCGAATCAGCGGACGTCAAGCGCGCAGTGTTTTTCGGGCTAGGGTCGGATGGTACGGTTGGCGCGAACAAGAATTCGATCAAGATCATCGGTGAGGGGATGGATTGTTTTGCGCAGGGGTATTTTGTCTATGATTCAAAGAAGTCGGGTGCGATGACTGTGTCGCATCTGCGTTTTGGTCCCCGCCCGATCCGCGCACCGTATTTGATCCAGAAGGCAGATTTTGTGGCCTGCCATCAATGGCAATTTCTTGAGCGGTTGCCGGTGTTGGATGTCGCGGGTGAGGGGGCGGTGGTACTTTTAAATTCGCCCTATGGACCCGATGACGTATGGGCGAATCTGCCTGCGGCGGTGCAGGATACCATCATCGCAAAGCGGGTGCGGCTTTTTGTGATCGATGCGTATCGAGTGGCGCGTGATGCACGCATGGGAGGCCGGATCAATACGATCATGCAAACCTGCTTCTTCGCAATCTCTGGTGTATTACCACGGACCGAGGCGATAGAGAAGATCAAGAGTGCAATCCGAAAATCGTATTCGCGCAAAGGTGAGGAGGTCGTGAAGCGGAATTTTGCTGCGGTCGATGATACGTTGGCTGCGTTGGCGGAGGTGCGTGTGCCGGCCATTGCGAGTTCGGCGTTGGCCATGATCCCGCCGGTCGCGATGGACGCACCGGATTTTGTTAAACGAGTTACCGGGATGATCCTTGACGGCCGTGGGGATAGTCTGCCGGTGAGTGCATTTCCTGTCGATGGAGTCTGGCCGACGGGCACCGCGCGATGGGAAAAACGAAACATCGCGAGTGAGATCCCTGTCTGGGATTCGGCAATCTGCATCCAGTGCAATAAGTGCGTGATGGGATGTCCCCATGCGGCGATCCGGGCGAAGTTTTATGACCCGGACGCATTAGCTGAAGCTCCGCCAACATTCCTGTCGGCTGATTTTCGGAGTGTGGACTTCCCGGGGATGAGTTATTCGCTGCAGGTGGCTCCGGAAGATTGTACGGGCTGCGGGCTTTGCGTGAATATGTGCCCGGTGCGTGACAAAGGAAACCCCCGTCACAAGGCGATTGATATGGCTCCCCAACGGGAATTGGTCGACTCCGAACGCGAAAATTTTAAGTTCTTCCTCAGCCTTCCTGAATGTCAGAGAGATACGATTGACCCGAGGACGGTGAAAGCGAGTCAGTTTTTCCAGCCGCTCTTTGAATTTTCGGGTGCCTGTGCGGGCTGTGGTGAGACACCCTACCTCAAATTGCTGACACAACTTTTTGGTGACCGTCTGGTGATTGCCAACGCGACGGGATGTTCATCGATATACGGCGGTAATCTCCCGACCACACCGTATGCGAAAGACAGCCACGGTCGCGGGCCTGCATGGGCAAATTCATTGTTCGAGGACAATGCAGAATTTGGGCTCGGGATGCGGATGGCTTTGGATCAGCGAGTCGATCACGCCCGACGACTCGTGCAAATGCTCGCTCCGCGAGTGGGTGATGATCTTGTCCGCGAGCTCATCACATCCGACCCACGTGATGAGGCCGGAATTCAACGGCAGCGCCAGGCGGTGGAGGCACTCAAGGAAAAGCTTGCCCGTCTGGATGGCCCCGAGGCTAGCGCGATGCGGCAGAGTGCGGATGCTCTGATCAGGAAGTCCGTTTGGATTGTCGGCGGTGATGGCTGGGCTTACGACATCGGGTTTGGGGGGTTGGATCATGTCCTCTCGAGCCGTTACGATGTCAATGTCCTCGTGCTCGACACGCAAGTGTATTCCAATACGGGCGGTCAGCAGTCCAAGGCCACTCCTGTGGGTGCTGTAGCAAAGTTTGCGTCGAAGGGAAAAGAAAGCCCGCGCAAGCAACTCAGTGTGATGGCCATGGGATACCAATCGGCTTATGTGGCAAGCGTCGCCATGGGTGCGAAAGACAGTCAGACATTAAGCGCATTTTTGGAGGCGGAGAGCTATGACTGGCAGTCACTCGTGTTTGCATACAGCCACTGCATTGCACATG
>JBGSMR010000232.1:0-3950 GCA_041740065.1 Chthoniobacterales bacterium | reverse complement strand
GGGGTGGCTGACTCCTGAATGAACTCCCTGACCACGGAGCGGCCTGCCAAAATATTGACTATCCCGAGATGTTGGATAGTGACCAGTCGGCGCCCGACTTCATACGTCAGACGCGCAGTCTTATAAATGAGGCAGTAGGGCAATCCCAGGCAGGCGGCCTCGAGGGTGGCGGTACCCGAGCAGACGATACCCGCGGTGGCCCGTTGCATGAGATCTTCCGAACTGCCAACGCCCACGGTGATTTTCACGCCCGCAGCGGATGCCGATTGCTCGATCATGGCGACATGAGACGGTGAGGCGGCAGCCACTTCAAATGTGATATCCGGACGGGACTTTGCGATCCTTGCTGCGGCGCCCGCCATGGCAGGAAAAATCCGTTTCACTTCGCGCTCACGGCTCCCAGGGAAAAGCCCGATCAAGGCAGCTTCACGCGCTGGCGCTGACAGAATCCGTCCCCGAAGTTGCTCCACGATGGGATGGCCGACGAACTCCGTGCGCAGTCCGGATTGCTCATACAGGGGTTTTTCAAATGGAAAAATGCACAACATGAGGTCGAGCCATTTTGCCATTTTTGGAATACGGCGGCGGTTCCATGCCCAGACTTGAGGGCTGACATAATAGATGATGCGCAAGGTAGGAAATCGAGCCCTCAAAGCACGTGCGAGCCGGAGATTGAATCCCGGATAGTCTACCAAAATCACGGCGTCTGGTCGAACGCGTGCAATGTCCTGAATCATCGCATGAAACTTCATCCGGAAATACCCATAGCGCTTGAGGACGTCCCAAAGCCCGACAACACCCGCAGTTGCGATCCAATTGTCGTAGGGATCGGACGCCAATGCCTGCATGTGAGGTCCGCCAGCGCCCACGAAGAGCAGCTCCGGATCCCGTTCACGCAGGGCACGCATGAGCTCGACAGAGCGGGTATCTCCACTCATCTCGCCGGCAACAATCCAAAGTTTACGGGGCATGTCAGGCGGACAAAAACGACGGGATCTGGAACTTTGGTAACTCGCGGTCTTTGCGCGGATCTGCGGCTTCGATCTGGCGAGTGATGTCCAGTGCGATGTCTAATGCGGCGGCGGCTTCGCGGCCGGACACCTTCGGTTGCAGCCCGCCCCGGGCACAATCAATGAACGATGCCAGCTGGTTGCGCAGCGGTTCACCTTTTTCCACAGGCACTTTTTCCCGAACGATCTTACCATCGGCGACGCGGTAGATCACCCCGTCCTGCTTTTGATAATCCAGCGAGAGGTATGCATCTTCTTGAAAAACGCGAATCTTGCGGAGGCGATCCGTGCTGATGCGGCTAGCGGTGACATTTGCGACACAGCCGTTTTCAAATCGGAACCGGACATTTGCAATGTCCTCGCCGCGACTCAACACAGCGATGCCGACGCAGTCCATACTGACAATTGGCGAGCGCACCAGGTGCAAAATGATTTCGATATCGTGAATCATGAGATCCATGACGACACCAATATCAGTACTCCGGTTGGGAAACGGTGAAAGCCGCGTGACTTCAAGGAAGCGCGGGTTTTTGAGTTTTGCCTCCAAGGCGGTGAGCGTGGGATTAAACCGCTCGATGTGCCCGACCTGAAGCACGCATCCATTGGCAGCGGCGACGGTTGCGAGCTCGTGTGCGTGCGCGGAATTCTCAGCGAGCGGCTTTTCAATCAGGAGGTGTTTTCCGCGGGCGAGGAGGAATTTCCCGATCTCGTAGTGCGTCACCGTGGGCGTGCAAACTGTGGCGGCGTCGATCTGATCGGCAAATTCCTCCAACGAGGTGACTGCGGTCGTCTTAAATTTCCGCGCGGCATGTTGTGCGGCGGACGGGTCTCGATCATAGAGCGCCGTGAGCTCACAGGTCGGGAGTTCGGAGTAAACACGGACATGGTTAAGGCCCATGTGACCGGTGCCAATGACACCAACGCGGAGAGTATTCATGATTGGATTCCGTAAAGGGTGAGTCGCAATTGATTGGCTTGTTTACAGAGCGATTCTTTGTCGAGCAGCAGCACCCGTCCGGCCTCGGCGATGATGCCCCGCAGTCCCGATGCGGCGGCGATTTCAAGGGTGCGTTCACCAATGATTGGCACATCAAATCGCATATCCTGATTGGGCTTTGAAACCTTGACAACGAAGCCACCACCGCGCCCCAGTTTGCCGCCGCGTTCAATGGCATCATTGGTGCCTTCAAATGCCTCGACGGCCAGCACGGTGCCGTTTTTTACCACGACTGTTTGTCCGATATCGAGACGGCTGGTTTCTTTTGCGATGCGCATCCCAAATTCGGCATCCGCTACCTCGCGCTTTTTTAGTGTGGGCCCGGCGATAGTGCCGGCGCTGGCCAATTGGTCTTCAAGAAACCGAGTCGCTGGCAGTAGTTCCACTCCGACGCCGGCGAGCGCATCAGCTACGGCTCCGAACAACGACTCGGCATTCCGTTCCTTGATTCGCGCCAAGAGGAGCAGCGCTTTCAAATCCGGTCGAAGATTAAACAAATTATTGGGTGCCAGTTGTCCAGCCATGATTGCATGGTGCGCGCCGGAGCTCTTTGCAGCATCAAGCAATTTCCCCAATTGACCGACGCGCATCATCACGACATCGTCGGCCAGGGCAGTTGTTTCGGGAGACGTTTCGCCGTCGAATGCGGCAATCACAATGCGAGACACTCCATCTCGTCTCGCTGCCTGCGCAAGCAGCTGCGGGTATCGCCCACTACCAGCAATAAGAAAAAGTGAGGACGGAATTTCCAAAGCGAGGAGAGGATAATGCGTTCCAGGGGACCTGTCGAGCGGATCGCCAGATCGAAGTGCGGATTAATTCAAAGAGGGATTGTCCGGTGCCTCTGCATAAAGCCGGAAAATCGGATCGAGCGTGCTCAGGTAGTCTCCCCAAATTCGCTCCGGATCCGAGATCTCGATCAGTGCACGCAGTGGAGGCGTGATCAGCCATGCTCGTTCGGCGATTTCGGATTCCAGTTGCCCGCGGCTCCAGCCTGCATAGCCACGAAACGCGCGCAGGCCATTCATGAATTCCGGCGGAATATCCTCAGCAGAATCCAATGGTCCAAATCCCCGGAACGCCACGGCTTGCGGGTTCGTTCTCCATTGAATCGAGACCAGGAGCAGGTCTTCGGTGCCTACTGGGCCCCCTGCCAATACGGGCACAGATCGCAGGGATGGGTCGATTCCCGGCCCTTGGGTAATTTGCTCGACGGATTTGCCAGTCGGACGGTTCAGGATCAGGCCGACCGCTCCGTCCTCTGCGCTGTGGTGTGACAAAAAGATGATCGTTTTTCGGAAATTCGGGTCGTTGAGTGAAGGATGCGCTACTAAGAGCGATCCAGTCAGGTTCCCAGCTTGCGGTGGTTCGCGATTCATGTCCGGCCTTTATCGATTGTGGATGAGATGGAGGCTGATTTTACCTGCTCTGGTCGTTCTCGCACAGCCTTGATTGCAATTTGCCGACCTGCAGGGAGACGACCTGCGTGTTGTGCCAGCGACTGCACGGGGTCTGTGTGTTGATGAAGAATTCCAAGCAGTCGACACATTTCCGATTCAAAATGCAAAATGGCGCGATACGTCGGAGCATTTCCGCTCAGATATCGCACCGCCCGGCGCAACAAGTCGTAAAGCCCATCGTTGACAGCCATGGGTTCGGTGATGGCATCGCAGAGCTCTGCGAAGTACGACGCCACTGCAAGATTCGCATAGCTGGCGCCGTTCCCGTTAAATGGTTCGCGGAGCGAAACTTCGCGCAAGGCATGGATTTCTCCAGAGCGGGAACGCACAAAGCCGATCTCCGCTTGGTAAAAGAGATCAATTTTTCCATGGAATACGCCGCCAGGCTTCAATGCTCCTCGGGCGGATGTTTTAACTTTTCCGAACCCCTCTGTGAGCCAGATACAAAGGATGCTGGTCTCCGAAAATCGGAACTTTCGAATC
>JBGSMR010000213.1:0-25602 GCA_041740065.1 Chthoniobacterales bacterium | reverse complement strand
CGACCGTCCAATTTTTGCGACGGTAATTAGCCTCGTCATCACGATCGTCGGCGGGATCGCATACTTCAACCTGCCCGTGGCCCAATATCCCGAGATCGTGCCTCCGACGATTCAGGTGACTGCCAGATACCCTGGATCGAGCCCTGAAGTGCTTTCCGACACGGTGGCACAGCCCATCGAGCAGGAAATCAACGGGGTGGAAAACATGCTCTATATGACATCCATGTCCACGGTGGACGGTCAGGTGACCATAACTGTAACATTCAGTCTGGGTACAAATGTGGATGAGGCACAGGTGCTGGTTCAGAATCGCGTGGCGATTGCCGAGCCCCGCCTGCCTGAAGAAGTTCGGCGTCAGGGAGTGGTCGTGCAAAAAAGTTCACCGGATCTTTTGTTGGTGGCCAACCTTTTCTCCCCGGACGGCTCCTTGAGTGATCTATATGTAAGCAATTACGCCTCACTGCAACTCGTGGACGCGATCAAACGGGTCGATGGTGTCGGGAACGTGAACGTATTTGGCGCGCGCAACTACAGCATGCGCATATGGCTTGATCCCCAGCGGATGGGAGTGCTTGGGATCACGGCTGGTGATGTATTGGCCGCCCTGCAGGAACAGAACATCCAGGTTGCTTCTGGAGCCCTCGGCCAGCCACCCGTGGCCGGACAGGAGGCGTTCCAATTCACGGTGCTAACGCAAGGCCGGTTGGAAGATGCGGACCAGTTTGATGAAATCGTCGTCAAGACGGGTGACACGGGCCGGATCGTCCGACTACGCGATATTGCCCGCATCGAATTGGGCGCTGAAAATTATGTGACCAATAGCTACCTCAATGGACGTCCGGCGGTCGGTCTTGGAGTTTCCCAACGTCCGGGGTCTAACGCCCTCACAACCGCGGTTGAAGTGCGCAGGCAACTCCAAGAATTAAGCAAAAGTTTCCCGCCGGGGCTTGAATACAAAATCGGATTTGACCCCACGGTGTTTATTTCGGAATCGGTGAACGCTGTTTACCATACCATTTTTGAAGCCGGAATTTTGGTTGTTCTGGTTGTGATGGTGTTCCTCCAATCGTGGCGTGCGACCCTGATTCCTTTAATCGCCATCCCGGTGTCGTTGATCGGGACCTTCGCTGCAATGTCGGCATTCGGATTTTCGCTCAACAACCTTTCTCTTTTTGGACTCGTGCTTGCGATCGGCATCGTCGTGGATGATGCCATCGTCGTGGTGGAAAATGTGGAGCGTCACATCGCGGACGGTCTAAGTCCCCGCGTCGCCTCGCGAAAGGCGATGGACGAAGTCGGCAGCGCAGTGGTTTCAGTGGCCTTGGTGCTCGGGGCCGTCTTCATCCCGACGGCATTCCTCACCGGGATCACAGGACAATTTTACCGCCAATTTGCACTAACGGTGGCATTCTCGACCGCGCTCTCAGCATTGGTCTCATTGACACTGAGCCCGGCGCTGACAGCAATCCTGCTACAACCGCACGGGAGTAAACCAGATATCACAACGCGGGCGATCAATACATTATTTGGGTGGTTCTTTCGGGGATTCAATCGGTTTTTCGGGAAGATTTCTGATGGCTATTCCAACGTCGTATTCCGCCTGGTGCGCCGGACGGCGCTCGGGTTGCTTGTTTACGGTGGATTGCTGGCGTTCACTTGGTATGGATTTGGTCGTGTGCCCACCGGGTTCATTCCGGATCAGGATCAGGGATATCTGATTGTTGACGGTCAGTTACCAGAAGGTGCCTCACTGCAACGCACGGATGCTGTGGCGAAGCAAGTGATCGACATTGCTAGCAAGACAGAGGGTGTGGCTAACACCGTAGGCATCGTTGGATTCTCCGCAGCGACGCGCTCCAATTCGTCTAATTCCTTTGCTGTTTTCATGCCGTTGGATCCCTTTGAAGATCGAAACGACCCCAAACTCAAAGCAGCCGCCCTCAGCGCAAAAATGAATCAAGAAGTCAGTGGAATCAAAGAAGCTCGGGTCATTGTGATCCCACCTCCCCCGGTGCGCGGACTCGGAACCGGCGGAGGGTTCAAACTCTATGTGCAGGATCGCCAGGATGCGGGACTTCAGACATTAGAATCCGTGACGGACGACCTTGGCGCCGCGGTGATGGCAGAGCCGGCAGTTGGGTTTAGCTTCACCACATTTCGAACTGGCAGACCGCAATATTATGCGGACATCGACCGTACTAAGGCAAAGATGCTCGACGTCCCACTTGGAAATGTTTTCGGGGCATTGCAGACATTCTTGGGATCCTCCTATGTCAACGACATGAATCTTTTTGGTCGGACCTTTCGGGTGATTGCGCAAGCAGATGCTCCTTTTCGCAATTCTCCGGATGACATCCGAGTCATCAAAGTGCGGAGCAACTCTGGCGCTATGGTGCCATTGGGCTCATTCGTCACGATGAATCGGACGGTGGGACCCAACCGGGTCGAACGTTTCAATCTGTATCCGGCGGCGCCGGTGAATGGCACTACCGCCCCAGGATTCAGCTCCGGGCAATCGTTACGGGCAGTGGAAGAAGTGGCTGCAAGAACATTGCCGCAGGGTATGAACATCGAATGGACGGATATCGCGTTTCAGGAAAAGCTAGCCGGCAACACAGCGCTCTTCATTTTCCCGCTATGCGTGCTATTTGTTTTCCTCACACTGGCCGCGCAATACGAAAGTTGGTCCCTACCAATGGCAATTATTTTGATTGTTCCGATGTGTCTACTCTCAGCAATCGCTGGCGTCTGGTTCCGTGGGATGGACAACAATATCCTCACCCAAATCGGATTCGTCGTGCTCGTAGGGTTAGCATGTAAAAATGCGATCCTGATTGTCGAATTTGCAAAGCAGCAGCAAGAAAAAGGAATGAATCGCTTCGATGCCGCCGTAGAAGCCTGCCGGCTCCGTCTGCGGCCGATCCTCATGACCTCATTTGCCTTCATTCTCGGAGTACTCCCGCTCGTCCTTGCAATAGGCCCGGGTGCCGAAAACCGCCAATCTTTGGGAACGGCTGTGTTCTTTGGAATGCTTGGAGTCACGTTTTTCGGAATTTTTCTCACTCCGGTATTTTATGTGGTCATCATGAAATTTGTTGACGCCCGGGCACAGCGCAAGGCAGCCCGTGCCGGTAGACCGGTGATGACAGAACACGTCTAGCGCAGGCACGTTTGGGCTGGAGTCAGCGGGCGAGTCACGCTAATCCGGTGCGGTGCGAATCGTGATGAATCGAATCCCCTGGCTTGAACTGTCCATTCTTTTGGTGGCCACGCTTCTGCGTGTCTGGGCAATCGAACTAAAGCCCCCGCATTTTGACGAAGGAGTCAATGGGTGGTTTTCCGACCGGATGCGAGAGACCGGCTATTACGCCTATGACCCGACAAATTACCATGGCCCGCTGCATTTTTACTTGGTCTTTGCAGGACAGACATTATTTGGGCGAGAGCTTTGGGCGCTTCGATTGCCCGCAATTATAGCGAGCATCGGCTGTGTCTGGATGATCCTGAGGTTCCAAACGTTCTTTGGAACCAATGCCGCCCGGTGGGCCGCTGCAGCGATGGCAGTGTCGCCTGCCTATGTATTCTATGGACGCTACTCGATCCATGAATCGGGAATGGTATTTTTTCTCATGCTCTCGGTCTGGGGTATCCTTGAGTTGTGGGCGCGCGGGAGTCGCGTCGGGATTTACGCGTTGATTGCAGGCCTTGCTGGAATGGTGCTAACGAAAGAAACCGTGGTGATTCACGTCGGGTGTTTTTTGTTGGCAGGTGCGGCACTGTGGCTTTGGGAGCGGGTCAGTCCATCCTCACCAATGCTCCCAGTTGCACCAAGGCGCTGGTTGCCGCGCGAGGCTGCAATTGCATCGGCCCTCGGGGTGGTCGCGATCGTCGCATTTTACTCCGGATTTTTCCACGACTGGGGCTTATTGAGAGGGATTGGAACGACCGTCTCAGCATGGTTTGCGACCGGAGTTGTAGACGGTGGACACGCAAAAACCGATTACGATTTTGGACCCTTAAATTTCTATTGGATCGCACTCATGGCACGCTACGAATGGCCGGCCTTGGCGGGTCTTGCAATTTGTCTCCGGCTTCTATGGCCATCGTCGTCGCAGCTTCGCTACCTTGCGATCTGTGGCGGCGGCACGCTCCTCGCGTATAGCATCATCACCTACAAAACTCCGTGGTGCATCATCGTGATGTTGTGGCCATTTTTGCTAATCTTTGGCGCAGGGGTCGAAGAACTCAGGCGGTGGCGTCCGGCGTTCTCATTTCTTGCGCCAATTGCCGCAGGGGCCGTGATTGCCGTCTCGTTGATTCCGTGTCTTTGGCTAAACTTCCGATCTCACAGCGACCCGAAGGAACCCTACGTGTACGTGCAGACATTTCCCGAGATTCGAAAATTCACCGACCCATTACAGGCAGCTGCTGAAAGAGACCCCAGAAACTACGATATGGTGGGGCAGCTTTTGCTTGATAGTTATTACCCGCTCCCTTGGATGCTCGGGGAGTTCAATCGCATCGGATACTACAAAGATGACAACTGGCCGGAGCGCCTCGACGGGACATTTATCGCAGCAGAGGAAAGTAAATCGGAGCGTGTGGAGGCGATGCTTTCGGGCACCTACATCCGTGTTCCATTTCGTTTGCGCGACGGTCAAGAAGACTGTGTCGCATGGTTTCGCGCCGATGTCTTCGATGGCCTTGCCGAGGGAGACACGATCACCTACGGAAGTGCCGCCCCGTAGAGCGATCTCTTCTATTCAAACCGGAGCGATGCGGCTGGTGAGATTTTTGCTGCGCGCAAGGCTGGCAACACCGCAGCAACAATCGCCACGGGGATAATCCACAACGGTGTTGAGATCAGAAGTCCCACGGGAAATCCAAGGTCAATGGTCCAACCGAACCACGCCTTATTCACGACCCAGGTCAGAACCATTGCTAGACAAATTCCCGAAACCACACCCACGACGGAGGCAATGGCACCGATCAACGCAGCCTCCCGAAGAAACATCATCACAATCTGCCCCCGCGACGCACCAATGGCGCGGAGAACTCCGATTTCCCGCTCCCGCTCTGCCGCGAGTATAAGGAGCGCCAGCATCACGCCGATTGCTGCTACCGCAACGGCGATACTGCGAAGCACTAAAGTCACAGCGAAAGTTTGATCGAATATCTCGAAGATCCGCTCTCGCAACTCCTGATTGGAATAAACTGAAAACTGCCCGCTCTCGCTGAACGCCGTGCGGAACTCATCCGCCAGACCACCCGCTTCGGACGCATCGTGAAGCGTGAGCGCCATCGACTGCACACCTTCATCAGGCCAGTGTTTTTCGAAATTCGCGCGGTCGATGAGAACAACTCCTCCATTCCTTGCATAGTCCTGATAGATTCCTGCAACGGTGAAATTCCGCGACCCAGCTGGCGTCAATAGGGGAATCTTATCTCCCCGGCTGACATCAAATCGATTGGCAAATGGCTCAGAAACCAACACCGCATCGGGAAGCAAAAAGTCTGCGTGAAGGCGCGATGGATCGCCACCAAGGAACTGGGTTTCCGCGGCACGGGAGCCGCTCACCACCGCCATAACCGTGCGCTCGGCGCGAAATACCATGGGTATTTCGCGGAACGTTGAAACCCTGGCGACTCGCACAGTCCCACTGAGCCATGCGACCGCCGCCTCCGGGAGTAATGCTCCTGCCGCAGCCACTTCATTTGCCGCCGATCCCACAAACATATCCGCTACGAGCGTGGAACCGATCCAACGATCCACAGTGCCTCGAAACGAATGAATCATTACGGAAATACTGACCGTCATGGAAATCGCTGCTGCGAGTGCCGCGATCGTTACCGAGTTGCGGTGTGCGCAGCGCTCTAGGTTCCGGCCCGCCATTCGAAATTTCCCCGGTGCAAACCAAAGCAGCGCAGCCGTGAATCGAACCGCTGATGGAACTAACAATGAGAACCCGAGGATGACGAAAAACGCACTGGCGAAACCCAACATGGGAGCCCGCCATGCTAGGGCACCCCAACCCAGACCAAATGCCAGGGCAATTCCAATGATGCCGCCAAGCATCCACTGCATCGGAGTTTTATCGAATCGATCCATTGCAGATCCCGGCCGCAATACTCGGGCAGGATCCGCATTGGCAGCCTCAGCGGCAGGCAGCCACCCAGCAACCAACGCAGCACCCACACCAACCACAAAAGCAGTGGCGATCTGCCCTGGCGCGACGTATAATCGCTCGATATTCACGGCAATATAGAGCGAGGTCACCGTCTCCCCTACGGGCCCGGAAAGGAACGATGCGAGCGGAAGCGCAAGCACGATGCCGAGCACCGTTCCCGCGACGCCGGCCACTCCCCCTTCACCGAGAAAAAGAAGCCGGATCTCTGCGCGCGAAGCACCTAGTGCACGGAGGACACCAATTTCCGGTTGGCGACGAATCACTGAAGCAGAAACGGTATTGTAAATTAGAAATGCACCCACCAGCACCGACACCAGGCTCAATGCGGTGAGGTTCAGCTGAAATGCGCCCAGCATCGACTCCACCTGATCTCCCCGACGCCCGGGGGGTGACACCTCGATATTTTCGGGCACAAGCTTTCTGATTGATGCGGTGACTTCTTCCACCTGACTGGGATCCACGAGCAACAGGATCGCGCTCAAGCGCCCGGCCTTTCCAAGGAGTTCCTGAGCCCATCCAATATCCATGGCAACAAGTCGCGGGTCGCTGGCTGCAGCGGCATCGTCGGGTTCGATGATGAATGCCGGATCCAATACCACCACCCGCTCCGCTGCCAGCACCTGCAATGGTTGCTCCAATCCCGGCAGAATCCGCGCTGCGAAATCCCCACTCACAGCAATCACCGTTGGATCCCGCAGCCAGCGCTCAAAATCCAGAGACTCCCGCCCTGCACCCAGCAACTCAAAAGTCCGGAGCTCACGTCCCGAAAACGGGTCCAATCCAACGACCCGCAGGTATTCGCCAGGATTCCCAGGAAGCGTCACCAGCGACTCAATGATCGGTGCTGCGGCGGTCACGCCGGGAAGCTTTTCGACTTGCGGAAGGACCCGTTCATCAATGTCCCCTCGGATTTCCAGGTTCGCACGCCCAGCGACCATCTCGATTCCTGCACGGAAGCTTTGGGAGGCACTGCGATTGGCGACCTGTATGGCAAGAAATACTGCCACTCCCAGCGCAATACTTCCAATATTGAGGACCAGTAAGACTGGGTGCCGCGTGATTGTGCGAAGGATTTGGCGCTGAAAGAGCGCTAGAAAATGACGCGTGATCACCATGGAGCAGCAGGCATCGATCCGTTAGCGCTGCTCAAATGATTCTCCGGTCCAACGCAGGATCAGCCGCTGCAACCGGTCAATCGCTGCCCGATCCTCAATCTTGGCGTGGTCTTCGCCAACGACATAAAAAGTATCCAGCGCCATCTCCACTTCAGTCGTAATCCTCGACGCCTGAATCGATACCCGCGCTTCCGAAAATGCCCGGAGCAAACTGTAGAGTAAGCCCATGCGATCCGGAGTCTGGACCTCAATGATCGTAAAAAACGGGTGGGTTTTATTGTCCACCATAATGCGCGTGGAAAGGCTGATTTCGCCGGAGACTCGGTAAGAGCGAAGCCGGGTGTCCTTGCCAATCAGTGGCGCAAAATCGTAACTCTCGTGCCTGAGTGCCTCGTTAAGCCGACTCTCTACACGATCAATATCTCTTGCACTCGTCACTGGCAGGAGACGCGTGTTGCAAACACGAAAAATGTCGAGGGCGAGGTTGTCGCCACGCGTGAATATATCAGCACTCAAGATGTTTATATTTACGGATACAAACGCTCCTGCGATGCGCTCAAGTAAACGCTCACGGTCCCAACCGCACACCCAGACTTCGGAGTGACCTTGCTCGGGGCGCGGAATCCATTTGAAAACGGACGCAAGTGCGCCGGAGGGGTCCTTTTGCATGCGCTGACTGAAAAACTCGCGGAACAGACGCAGATGGTCAGCAATAACTCCCTCGTTGAAGGCATGAAAATAGCGCTCCGGCATGTAATCAAAGTGCGCTGCCACCTCCTCTTCATATCCCCGTCCAAGTTGACGCTGAACAATTGCCTTCGCGCCCTTCCGGTCGCGATCCATCGCATCGATCCATCGCGGCCCTGCCTCCAAATATTCTCCAGCCTTGCGATACAATGTCCATACCAACCCCTCCTTCCAGTCAGACCAATTTTGATCACTCGTTCCCATGCCATCCGCAAGAGTGAGCAACATCAGAGCGTCTAAGTTGGCTCGCGATTTAATGATTTGAGCAAAATCCGCAATGGTTTTGGCATCCTCTAGGTTGCGGGTCTGCGCGGTATGGGACAGCGTGTAATGGGAATCCACCAGAATGAGGAGCATCCGTCGCCGATCCGGCGAAAGCTGCAACCGCCGCGCCACCCGATGCGCGAACAAGGTGCTCTCTTCTTCATGGTGACGGCTGTTAGCTGCCTTTCCGGTGTCGTGCAGGAGGATTGCTAGATAGAGGATACCCGGGTCCTCCAGTTTCTGAAAGATAGAGCGGTAACCAGCCAGTTTCCGCTCCTCAGAAAGGATCACCGCATCGAGTTTTTCGATACAGACCAGCGTGTGTTCATCCGTTGTATAGCGGTGAAAGAACTCATGCTGCACGAGGCAATCCAGCGCACCAAATTCCGGGATGTATTTTCCCAGCACGCCCACATTATGCATTGCCCGCAGCGCCCGGCCGACCTCCCCTTTGCGTGAGAGAATCGAAAGAAACAACTCGCGGGAGGCCCGAGCATATTGAAATACCCGGTCAATGAGCCGAATGCGTCGCCGAATCAAATCCGCTAATTCCTCCGACAATGTGAGTCCTCGAACCTGCGCATGTTGAAACACACGGATGAGCCGGAACGGATCCTGATTGAAAATATCACGGGTCTGAGGAAACAATAATCCCTCCCGAGCGATCAACCCGTCAAAGCGCTCAGCCTTCGGAGGCTTCGAGGCAGGAAGCAATCCAAAAAAACGTGATGCCGGTTTCACCGTTGGCTTCGAAACCATGCGCTCCAGCACCGACGTCGTGATCTGATGGATCTCGCGGGTTTGGCTGTAGAACTCCCGCATAAATGCCTCGCAGCGGCGCAGGATGCTCTTCTCCGGATAATGAAGCCCGGTAGCAACTTTCCCCTGAAGTTGGAGAGTCAGACTGTCAATCGGACGCCCATTTTGATAATGCATCTCGGTCCGCGTGCGGAGGAGGAAATCATAGGCTTTTTCCAAACGTTTACGCTCACTGTTACGCAGGTGTTTTTTTTCAACCAGCTTAGATAGGCTGCCGATTTTCTCAGTGAATTGCGCGATCCAAAGGATATTTTGATAGTCTCTGAGGCCCCCGCAGCCATTTTTGATATTCGGCTCCTGCATGAACACACTGGCGCCGTATTTGAGCCGATTTTCCGCTTGGTTTTGAAACCGCCATTGCACATACGCGGACTCCTTGCCATTCACACAATCACGCTCGAATCGGTCCTTAAAGTCGTTGAAAATATCCCGGCTGCCCAGTAGGTAGCGGCACTCGAGCATGGATGTTTTAGTGAGCATGTCATCATTTGCCTGGGCAACCGCCTGCGCCAGGGATCGTGTCGAATGACCCACTTTGAACCCCAGATCCCAAAGCCCCACAAGGGTCTGCCTGATCGTTTCTTCCAGGCGTGGGCCCGGCTTTCCGCGATCCAGTAGGAACATGATGTCCACATCGCTGAACGGATTCATTTCCCTGCGCCCATATCCTCCGAATGCCATGACCACAAAGGGTTCGCACGGGCCGGGCTGCTTGCAGTTTTCGGTCGTACTTTCGAATAACTCCCGAAATAGAATATCGATCAGGTCGGCTCTCTGACGGGCAATTTCACGCCCGCCCCCGCCAGCGGTATGCCATAGCTTGAGCCGATGTTCCTCCAACTTCCGGAAGCGCTTGAAAACAGCCAAAATGTCTTTCGGACGTTTACGAACGCCTTCGGCCAATTCTTTCGCAGCCTCGGCAAGGACGCGTTCTTTATACGGTGGGACCATCGGAGCGGTAACATAAGCATCGTGACCATGGTTTGTCACGTACCCGCATGGTGCTGGACAGGAATGTCCCAAATGACCTGCCAAAATTGATCGATGTCAACCGCCGACCCACTCTGAAGTCGAGTCCGGTTGCCGACATCAGAGGCATCCGGTATCGTGGCCGGGAATTGAAAATTACGTTTATCAGCGGGCTCTTCCTCGGGATAGCTCTTCTCCCATCGCACCTTTCCGTTGCAGGTGATTCCGTGGCTTCCCAACCGGATCTCGTTACAAAACCGATCACGGATTGGTGGACAGGGAAATACGCAACCGGAGATTGGTTTGGCACGCGCAATACCATGGAGGATCATGGGGTCCAAATAACTGGATATTGGAAAGGCTATTTGTATGTTTTCACAGGTGGAGGAAATACGGGGGGCCGCGCTCGGAGTTCGTTCGATGAAGAACTCAAGTTTCTTGTCGCGCTGGATTTTGAGCGAATGCTGGGGATCCCGGGATTGACTGCAGACGCCGACGTCCGGTGGAGGGATGGCGAGGATGCGAACAAATTCGCGGGAGCATCACCTGGCTTCAATCCCTCGCCGATCCAAACAGGCAAAAACTGGCGCATGGGCCAGGCCTACCTGACTTGGCGGTCCGGCGACCTCCTCCCCGTGCATGACATGGTCACGCTATCGGGTGGATGGCAGGACCCGTATAATTTCTTCGGAGTCCAGCCGCTCTCAAAGTTTTTCACGAACAATGTGATTGTAGCAAATAAAGGCGTGGGGTTGAGCGGGATCCCGTGGTCCAGTTCCTACGAGGCATGGGGTGGCTTCCTCAAGGTCCAACCGACCGACTGGTCCTACACACAGGTCGGGCTTTACATGGCCATCCCCGGTGCGACGGCGACTGCAAACCATGGATTATACTTCCAGGGCGCCAGTCCGGCAGGATCAAACGGCTTGTTTTTCTTATCGGAGGTGGGAGTGACACCCACACTTGGCGAATCGAAGCTGGAGGGGAAATATGCGGTCGGGTTTTTATACTTTGGAATTGAAAATGCTTCGTTTTACGGATCAACGTACGACCAGCGCTGGGATCTCTATTTCCAAGCCGACCAGCGCATCTATCGCGAACCTGGCATAGACCACGGCAAACTGAATCCGCAGGGGCTGACATGGATTAACTGGTTCAACTACTCACCGACATACAACAGCAATGTCCCGTTTTATTTTCACACCGGGTTGGTGTATGAGGGGTGGATTCCGGGCAGGGAAAAAGATCAGATCGGGGCGGCCTTTGCGCTAGGAAACTACAGCTACAATCGCATCGTCGCCCGTCGTGAGAAGGGGCTATCCGTGCAAGACACTCACGAGGCCGTGGTCGAGATTGACTACAAGATTGCCATCAACCGCTTCATTTATACCAAGCCGTTCTGGCAATACATCATCCGCCCAGGAGCGGACGGATTGGTCCCCAACGCAAATGTCTTTGGCGTCGAATTCAACGTGAAGTTCTAATTTGCGAGATCAGGTGCTTGAAGATTGGCAAACGGGTCCACCGATTTATCCCGGTGCCATGTATATTCGGCGAAGCGCGCAATCTCCAAGCTGACATCGAGTCCGAAAAGAACCTCGATGATTCCAAGCGACATATCCATACCGGCGGAGACGCCGGATGACGTAAAGAGATTTTCATCTTCAACCCATCGCGCCTCGCGCACCCAGTGCACACGAGGACCCTGCGCCATAACCCAATCGATGGCGATTTTATTTGACGTCGCTCGCTTACCATCCAGAAACCCCGCTTTCGCGAGAAGGGCACTGCCTGTGCAAACGCTTGCCACGATTCCCGCCTTCTCTGCCTGGATGCGGAGGGCATTCAAAAACGAGGTATTCTCGACTTCAATACGCGTACCAATCCCACCAGGAACCAGCAAGATATCGGCGGCAGGCGCATCGGCAATTTTTAGATCGGCAACTCCTCTTGGACCACAACTGCTCGCTATTTCTCCCGAAAACTCCGCAATTATTGTAATCGATACGCGATCCTTAAGGACTCCAAACATCTCCAGAGGGCCATAGACGTCCAATAGCTCAAAATTTGGAAAAAGGACCGCTGATATGGTCAGCGGGTTACTGAGCGAAAATGGACGAGGCATAATAGGCTTTAATTTAGAGCGCCATCGTATGCAAAGAACTAGAAAAGAGGAATTCTGCAAGCGCCTGCAGTGCGATGCGGGGGTCCTCAACCGGGGATGGGATTGGGATGGCAAGCGGGTTGCTGAATGCGATTGGTCGAGGCATAGTAGGCTGTAACTTTGGCCTTCATGATTGGCAATGAACTCTAAAATCGAAATCCTGCATTTTCCTCTTAAGCGAATCGCTATTGGCGTTGGCATGCTCTTAGCGCTTTTGCCAATGACGCTGAGTGCCCAAGATGTGAACCGTCCTCCATCCACATCAGATCGTGCATACGCAGCCGAAATGGGATGGACCGAAGCGGCAAATAAGATCGGCGGCGTCCTAAGGACCGCATGGAAGCCCGGTCGATCCGAGCTGGCTGGATCCTCTGGAAGCCCTGCATTTCAGAGCTGGCTTTTGATGACGCGGTGGGCGCAGCTTTTGTCACAAGAGGAATCCCATGAGCTGACGCGGTTTATGCAGCAGAGCTTACTTATTGACGAAGGGGATAGCGGAAAGACAATCCGATACTCGCCGCCCGGCTATCATATTCCTACCGATGCTATACGGGTCGGTTTCGATGATGCACTCAAGGTGGTATCCAGTCCGGTATTTGATGTGCAAATGGGGGGTCATTTTTTACCGACAGGGTTTAATCGGCGGTATGGAACACTGGCCGATCGTGTCAGTCCGGAATTTGCCGCTGCCATGATGAAAGACGAAAATTTTTTGAGGGCATTTTTTGGAAATCTGACTGAGAGCGATTTCACGCCTGCCGTGCTTGAGTCGCTTTCGACGATCTATTCTGCGCGCCCAGACAAGTGGAACGAATATCAATCCCTTGCGATTGCGCTGGCATTGGTTCTTGACCAACAACCTCCGGATTTCTGGCCCCACCATCAAGTGACACAAGATCTCGTACCACGCGCACAGCTGGACATATTGGGTGCCTTCGATTTTTGGATCAGCGCACAGGAATCCAGCGCAACACTCAATGACCTCCGGAAGATGGAGCCTGATGCACTGAAATTTGTCGTCGATGCACCCGTTGAATTGTCAGAGCTCAAATGGGCTCAGCAAAACGTTCGATTCCCCCGCACGGACTGGGGACGTGCATTTTCGTCTATCGCCTACTCGCATGACCGCATCGCGGCGCAACAATATGACTGGCAGGGATCGCGATATCTTCTCGATAAAATCCGGACTCGCGGAGGGATCTGTGTGGATCAAGCGTACTTTGCGATGCTAGCAGGCAAGGCGCGAGGATTGCCGACGCTATACTTCGCAGGCCAGGGGAGCGACGGAGGACATGCGTGGTTTGGGTATTTTCGTGGAGAGGGCCGATGGGATCTCGACTGCGGCAGATACGAAAACCAAAACTATGCGGTTGGAGAGGCACTTGATCCGCAATCATGGCGCTACATCAGCGACCATGAACTTCACAACCTTGCACGTAGCTATCGTCGAAGCGAAGCCTATGTGGCATCCAGCAATGACGTTGTCATGGCCGAAATTTTCGAATCAGACGGGGCTCTCGATTCCGCTGCGGCAGCCTTGGAGAGCGCAATAGCCACCAGCCCAAAAAATCCGGATGCTTGGCTAGCGAGGGGAGATTTTCTAGCGCGTCACGATAAACCCACGAATATCCGCGTCGCCCATCATGAGGCTGCTTTGAAGCAGTTTCCCAACGACAATGATCTCCGGGTCTACCATCAACGAGCGCTCGCAAGTCTTGCCTCTAGCTCTGGAGACGCTGCAAAGGCAGAAAAACTTCAGAAGGCAATTATCAGTCAAAACTCCCAAACCCGTTCGGACCTCAGTGTGCACGCTGCTGCAGAAAGCATTCAAAAGCGACTGACTGAAAACGATGTGGATTCCGCGCTTACAGAGCTGCGCAGCGTCCTCTCGCGCCTAGGGAAGACCGCTGGAGGGAATATTTTCTACGAGATTGTCAGGCCTACGGTTTGGCATCTGCGAGAAAATGGAGAAACCGACCTTGCCCTGCGGGTGATCAACGACTCACGTCGAGCAATCAACCCCGATTCGGGTGGCATTCTAGATGTCGATTTCTCGAAGCTAGAAGCGGATGATCCGAGTGCTCGGCGCTGAGGGAAATAAACGCGCCCTGCAATTGTCCGCTTACCCGCGAGTGCCTTTCCGGATGCGGTCTTTACGTTCTTCGGCCTCTCCCTCCAACCGACGAACTTCAGAAGAAAGTTGTTTGCGAAGTGCATCGATTTCGCCGGGATTAGCAGTGGACTGGGCCATCTCGCCGTCAAGAAGCAATCGCCGCTCGGCAATTTTCGATTGATACAAACTATCAATCTCAGCGATTTCCGTTCGTTGGGAATCAGTTAATTTCTGGCTTGGCGCTTTAGCTTCGAGCCTCTCCATGGCAAGTTCGTATGCGGATTTCATAGGTCCAATATCCTATGGGATCAATCGCGGCAAGTCCATTGCATCCCGGCTTAACCCGGTTACCATCCGCCTCCACCGCCGCCGCCACCACCCCCGCCGGACGACCCTCCACCCCCGCTTCCGGAGCTGGATCCAGGGGCGGTAGATGCCGATGAGATCGCACTTGTTAGCGATCCACTAAGGGCAGTCGTCATAGTGGCCGCGGTGAATGCATGCACTCCACCAGATTGATACCAATCCGGTGTCGCACCAGCGCCCTCCAAAATGCCCGAGAACTGCTCAGCCCAGGATTGTTCGACATCGAGTGCAAGCGCGTAGGGAAGGAACTGTTCGAATAACTCCGGCGTACGATTCGGAGGATTTTCTAAATTGAGCCGGTCCGCTTCCGCTACGGAAAGGTAGTGTCGGAATCCCTGGATTTGATCGCGAATCCGCTGCCCTTCGAGAGTCGGGCGCTTCAGCAGATGTTGGAAAATAACAACCATCGTAATTCCCAACAAATAGATGGCGCTCACCCAGATCGATGCGGCATCTATCAGCATCCAGAATCCGAAAATCCATCCGAGGAAAAATGGAATCGCAAACAGCGTTATTGGGATTGCCGTCCATTTGCTGTTGCCCCTGATGGCAGACAGGATCGTGTTGGAAAGTGCTGCGCATCCAAACGACCACATTGTCATCCAGACGAGCATGAACGTAGCGGTCTCGGGCTCCTGCGCGTCCACAATCGAAACAGCCAGAGGCACAAGGGTGATCAGAAGCCCAATGACCCACAACCCGGTGTTCGATGCATAGAGGGATTTGGATTTTTTTATTACCCCGGTGTGCAGATTCTGACGCGCAGATTGAAGCGTTTTATGATTCTTGGACTGTAAATCCAACGGGCTGTCGTCGGCAAAAAGAGCCTCGTGAAATTGATGCTCCTCGCTATCAAGTGTGGCACCGCTGCGTTTCACGAGTTGGTAGGTCCCGCCGACCATTACCCGAATCGTGAGCGCGCCTTGGACAGCCAAGTGTAAAATCGCTGCCGCAAAACTCCGATCGTCAAACTTTCCGAGACGATCAAGACACCGGACGTCCTGCGGTGTCATGCCTTCGGGTGGAGCGTAGAGCGCAATGACTACGCGTCGTGCCGGGTCACGGCCAAATGCTGCCCAAACGATGAAATAATAACCACCAGCCACCAGGAGTCCGAAGATTCCAAGAACGACGCCGATGTTTGATTTCAAAAGTGTGAACACCCTGTCCTCCTGCGAAAGGGGAGTCACAACTCCTTTTCCCCAGGTTACAACAATCGTAAATCCCTCATTGCCTGCCAGCGGTTGCGTGATCTGGAGATAGGCATCGCAACCTGCCTTCGCTGATATGCTGAAGTCTTTTCCCTGGGACCCCGCGGGCCCAGTGAATGCCTCAACTGCTCGCACTGCTGCTCCAGCCGGTAGGTCCACACACGCCGACGCTCGAAGAATCGGAAATGCCCATTCATTCCCGGTGACGTTCCAATAAAGCTCATCATGGTCCTCAAAAAATCCCAGTTGACGGTCCGTGCGATAGCGAATCGTGTAGGTGACGATGCCCGGGCTCAACTGGACGTCTTGGCTGCCAATGTAGAGACGCACTCCATTCGAGCGCGATTCCGTGTGCCAATTCTCGGTAGTGCCATCGCGCTCGACCGATTCGACTTCAAATGGAACTTCGACCCGAAGCCCCAGCCATCCTCGATACAGCGTGGGGAAATCGCGGTAGATTCCGCGCTTGATTTGATCTCCTTCCGCGCGGACACGAATCGTCTCCACGATCACCATCGCACCGCTCGCTTGCACTTCGATATGGCTCGAAAAATCAAGAATCTCCTCTGCTGCACCGCCATGAGAAACTACTGCAAGCCACATGAGACTGGCGATCCATCCCATTCGGAGGTTCACAATTTCACCTCCGGCGTGTCGCGTTGCAGGACCGAATCCACTTCAAAAAAGGTGCCAGGTGTGAACCCGAAGAAGCCCACGATCAGGTTGGTCGGAAACGACTCGGCAAGGTTGCGGAAATCGCGGACCGATCCGTTGTAATACCGCCGGGCATATTGCAAATCGTCCTCAATGGCGACGAGCTTCGTCATCAGATCTCTAAAGTTATCTCCAGCCTTGAGGTCGGGATAATTTTCGGCGACAGCGACGAGTGCGCGCATTTCAAGAACTGGGTCGGTCATCGAGCGGGCGGCGGCCACCTGCTGCTGGACAGATGCCTCGTGGCTGCGATAGGCGGATACACATTCCACTAATGAAGGAACAAGGTCTGAGCGTTTTTTGAGTTGGACATCGACACTACTCCACGCCTCGGACTGCTGGTTTTTGGCTCGGACCAGACGATTAAAGACAACCAGAAGCCAGCACCCCAGAACGGCTACAAGTCCAATTATTATCCCCATTGCCATAGCTATTCCCGAATAAGTTTTGCGTAAGTGTGTGCTGGATTGTCCCCCAGATGATCCCGCTCAATCCGCTTAGCATCAGATTGATAGTCAATGGAAAACAACCCAAACCGTGGCGTGTAAGAACCCCACTCGTAGTTATCTGTCATCGACCAATGCATGTAGCCGATGACGGGACATCCTTCGCTCCGCAGTTTTTGGACTTCGCGCACATGATAGGAAAGGTAGTCACTGCGGCTAATGCCATCGCGCCGGTGATGGCATGCGCTATTGTCCGATTTTCGATGGTGAGCCATGCCATTTTCAGCGATCAAAATGGGACGGTTGTAGCGCGCAGCGTAGTATTTGCAAAAAAATCCCAGTCCCTCGGGCAGGAGGCGCCAGTCCCACCATTTGCTCGTGAATCCATCCAGCAAATGCGCCCGAAGACTCAGCGTGGAGAATTCCAGATCTCGAAATGACGGCAAGCGAAACATATGACCCGCAAAGGGATCGTAGTAATCGACACCCACAAAATCAAATACTCGGGCTCGCCGCGACTCTGCGAGAGTTGTCAAAAAATAGCTCCAGTTTTGAGCCGTAAAAAATTTTGGTGCAAAATAGTCGATTGTTCGGTGAAACAAACGTCCGAGCCAAACAAAGAGATCGGATTGAAACGGCAGGTCGGAATTTTCAATGGCATCGCGCAGTGAGGCACATCCGTCGGCAAACATCACCTCAATATTGGTAACGCCGTTTTCGCGAGACGAAAGCAAATCAAGTAAAAAAACGTCGGACCAGTAGGTGTCACTGCAGAACGTATTTGTCGTCACCAGTGGCGTAGCGTATCCCTGCGTTTGGTAGATGTCGTGGATCACGTTGTAGGCACGCACGTGGCCTGCGAGGAGTCGATTATAGGCCCTCAGCGCGACGTCCGGACCAAACTCCTGTCCTGGGAAGTGCGGCGTGAGGTAGGTATTTTGAACCAGAATATTTGGTTCATTGATCGTAATGAATATCCCGATGGGACTGCATTTGTGCACCGACACCATGCGGTGCGCAATACGTGTGACGACGTGATCCACAAACTCAGCAAACAGCCGGACCGTCCGGTCCTCCAGCCAAGCATCAACTCCGAGCCAGGCCGGGTGAGTAAAATGTTGCAGCGTGACCACGGGCTCCAGACCGGCTTCGCGGCACGCCGTGATTCGATCCGCATAAGCGTCAATGGCCGCATCATCAAATGCCGGTGGCACATCCTGGCGCGAATCGTCGGGCGACGGTTGCACGCGCGCCCACTCGATCCCCATACGGAAAGAATTTAATCCCATCGAGGCAGCAAGCGCAAAATCCTCCGCGTAGCGGTCCCAAAATTCAGCTGCACGCCCGGTCCTCGCAAATCGGCCCGTTTTTTCCGCGACGGCCCAATTGTTTTGTGGTTCCTCTATGCCGTTAAATCCGCCCTCACTTTGATATCCAGAAGTCGAGACGCCCCAAAAAAACTTCCCGGTCGGCTGAAGCAACGTAGAAGAAGCTTCGGAGGATGGATTCAGGTCAGTCATCAACAAGTAGGTATCGAACGCGAGCGATCAGGTATCCATCGACTTTCTGAGGTTCTTTTCTTCCCTGCGCGAAATCGTTTTAGGTGTCGTGTGTTCGCCAGATAGGACATGCTCTACCACATCGCGTGCGGCATTAGGCCGACCAAGTCGCCGCGCATTTGCTGCCATCCGAGCGAGCCTTTCGGGGTCAGATAGAAGCGCCGAGAGTTTATGCGCAAGCACGGTAACTTCTACGCACTTCACGGCGGCGCCATTCTCCAAAAGCATATCAGAATTGCGCTCTTCTTGCCCGCCAATCGGGTCCAGAATCACCATCGGGAGCCCGCAGGCAAGCGCCTCTGCGGTGGTCAGTCCACCCGGTTTGCTCAGAAGCAACGTGGCCACCGCCATGAGTTCCCGCATTTCTGTGGTGTATCCAATAACCCGAAAATGCGCAGTATCCCCCGCCGTGAGCTCTTCAATCTCAGATCGCATCTCTTCGTTTCGACCACACACAATGACAGCTTGAAATGGCATTTCCAGCCGACGTAACCGCCGAACTACCGCAGCCGCAGGGCTCAGGCCCAGTGCCCCCCCAGCCACCAGCAGAATGGGGATCTTCGGATCCAAACGAAACTTTTCGCACAGCGCCACGCGATCTACGGGATCTGCAAACGCGGGATCAATCGGAATTCCCGTCACCCGCACACGATCCGACGGCAATCCCAGCGCCTCCATATGGATCCGGTCTTCTTCTTGCGACACAAAATATTGATGAAATGCGCGCGCAATCCACATCGCATGGAAATGAAAATCCGTAACGACGATGCTAAGTTCAATTTTGATCTGCTCTTTGCGCAAAAAATGGGCAAGGACACCCGCAGGCATGAAATGGGTGCAGACGACTTTGTCAGGACGGAAATCACGGATCAGGTTCAGGAGCGGCAAAGCCTGAGGCAAATCAATCAACAGTCGCACCCGGTCTGTAACCCAAGGGTCGTCACTGGTTTCGTACCACCATCCAAGAAACTCGGGAGTAACTTCCGAGAGCCGTTTATAAAGTGCAGAATAGAACTGCTTGTGCAGGATATTGGTGTGATCCAGAGAGTCGTCCGACAAGACTTCTCCGACCTCAGGTCGCTCGCGAAAGGCGGCTGCCAAGGCATCCGCCGCGCGCACGTGCCCCGATCCAACGGAAGCGGACAATACCAAGACTCTGATCTTTTCGTCCGCATTCATTGGCGTGGGGATATTGACCGGATCGCCTCGTTACGCGGAACCTAGAATTACTGCGCCGCAGCAACCCGGTCGTTCTTAGCGGCAGCAAGTGCGGTCAACTGAGATTGACGGGCAGCGATCTTTTCTTCGTGCCAGGCATCGAATTCCGCCTGCGAGACCACGCGAATCGGCGACTTCATATTGTAATGTCCGGTGCCGCAAAGCTGGTTGCACGCCAGGGTAAAGCTGCCGGTGCGAGAGGGCACGAACCACATCCAATCGATGGTGCGTCCGGGCACCATGTCTTGATACAAACGGAATTCTGGCACGTAGAAAGAATGGATCACGTCCCGTGACCGGAGAACAATGTGCACGGGCTTCCCGACGGGAACGACAAGCTCCGTGGCCGTAAAATCATCCGCCATTTCGAAATCCTCACGGATCATACCGAAGCGGTTTTCCACGGTCATTTTTTCTAGCGCGATTTCTTCGAGTTTCTGGTCTGCTCCCGCATAGCGCAGATCGAATGCAAATTGGTATCCGACGACTTCGACGACCAAAGCATCTTCAGGCACTGGCTTCTGCGTGAGTTCCTCCCAAACTCGGTTACTCCAAATGGCAAGACCGAGAAAGACAACCGTCGGGAGTGCCGTCCATACGATCTCCAGCGTATTGTTTCCGTGGGAATAGTGGGCTTTTACACCTGGACGACGGCGGTAACGGATGAGGTAGTAAATAAAAACCGTCTGCGTGAGAAAGAACACGGCTGCAGTCAATATGAAAATAACTCCCAACAGTTCATCGGTCTTCTTGCCTCCCTCAGTGGCTACCGGAGGAGCCCAATAGAGATTGGAAACCCGGGATTCCGCTGCCGCGTCGGGGATCAGAAACGGCGCGAAAAAACACGCTAATAAAACCAGCAGTAAGGACCGGGAAACGCTCGAAAATTTCATTTGATCGCGAAAGGTTAGGTTTTCTTTTGGTTCAGTGCAACCGAGATTTAGGTCTGCACCCGGAGAAAGTCGGTCCCCGTGAGCGGTAGTCAGCTGGATCATGATGCTTCGTTCATAGTTTTCTCTCCCTCTCTGTCAGAATCTAGCAGAGGATCACGTTTCAGATTCACGCGAATGACGCGTCGATTATCGCAATCCGTTACGGTAGCAACCCAATGCTTGATTCGGACGGACTCGCCCTTGGACGGAAGATGCCCGAGTCGGGATGTCATGTAGCCTCCAATCGTTGTGACGTCTGCATTGGAAAAACTGGCGTCGAGTGCTTCTTCCAGCTCGTACAGCGAATGCGTGCCTTCCAGCTCAAATTCGGATTCGTTGATGCGTGTAACGTCCTCTTCGAGCGTGTCGAACTCATCCTGAATGACGCCGACGAGTTCCTCGATCACGTTGTCTAGCGTCACGATCCCGACCGCTCCTCCATATTCATCTACGACGATGGCTAGGTGTGCATGGCGGGTGAGGAAAAACCGCAGGAGCTTTTCGAGAGGCATCATTTCTGAGACGTGCAATACCTCGCGTTTGACGTCCATGAGGCTGCCTTTTCCAGCGTGGACGAGCGCAAGCAAATCTTTGATATGCACGAGCCCAAGCGCACCATCCAAATGTTCGCGGCAGATCGGAAACCGGGTGTGCCGGGATTCAATAATGTGAGCCAGTTCGTCATCGAACGGCTCATCCATGTCGATGAATACTACGTCGCCTCGCGGAGTCATAATATCCCGCACGATGCGATGCTTGAGATCGAGTGCATTGATAACAAGTTCTTTACCCATCGCCGACACTTCGTCAGATTTTTGACTCTCCGCAAGAATCACTCGGAGTTCCCCTTCACTATGCACCAATTCAGACTCCCCCGCTGGTTCGATGCGGAAAACGCGGCGGACGAGTGCGTTGGCATTGCCGTTCAAGAACCAGATAGCCGGTTTGAACAGGAGGTAAAATAGCCGCAGTGGGCGGCTCACCAGCAGCGAGATTTCCAGAGCCTTGCGGATGGCGAGCGATTTGGGCGCCAACTCCCCAAGGACGATATGGAGATACGTGATCACTCCGAAAGCGATGACAAATGATATTCCATGGACCACGACCGGGGAGGTGATCCCCGCTCGGAACAGGAAGGGCTCGATTATTGCCGCAAGAAACGGCTCGCCCAGCCAGCCAAGGCCCAGGCTGGCAAGTGTGATTCCAAGTTGGGTAGCTGACAGGTATTCATCGAGATGCGCGACGATTTTGCGAGCCTGAGCAGCATTTTTGACATTCGCTTCGATCAAGGGATCGATTTGACTCGCCCTCACCTTGACGAGCGCAAACTCGGCGGCAACAAAAAATCCGTTCAACAGGACAAGCCCCACCAGAGCAAGGAATCGCAGAATAATGGAGCCGGGACTGTCCCAGTTTTCGATTACCGGGGCATCCGCAGCCATGGCAAACAGGGGTGAAATCATATCAAACATGAACAAAGAAGCAGCGTCATTCTCCGGAGCAATGTCCGGCGACGCCAGCACCGCTAGAGCTTTTCGTAGACGCCGTGATCACGACGTTTTAGGATTTGAAAACCCGCGCTCTTCGCGTCCGAAACCGACACCGGCTTGGAAACGCGGGGCGTCGTCGTTTGTGAAATCACTTTGCGGACCGGCTTTTTGCAAAGCGGGCAGTGCGTGAGTGGATCGCGATCCATGGGACGCTTCAGTTCAAAGCGTCCATGGCAAACACTACAAGAGCCTTCGATTGGCTCGTATTCGTAAATCGGCATAAGATGATCCCTCTGTGAGAGCCACCCCGAAAACGAATGGGGGGGCCGCCCTGGCGGCTGGTAATCCAGCTCAGCCCATGGGGCGGCGGGTTACCAACTCGACTTTGTCACACCGGGGATCAAGCCGGACGATGCGAGTTCTCTGAACGTGATACGGGAGAGTTTGAAGCGGCGCAGGTAAGAACGACGGCGACCGGTGATCAGGCACCGGTTAACGACCCGGGTAGGGCTCGCATTGCGAGGCAGCTGCGAGAGGCCGATATAATCGCCTTTCGCTTTCAGTTCTGCACGAATTTCCGCATATTTTTCGACGGTAGCGCGCTTGCGTTTATTACGCTCAAGCCAGGATGTTTTAGCCATAAGGAACTCGGGATAATATGAGATAGTCTCCGGGATGCAATGTTAAAATTCAGGAATTTCACGGGGATCCAAGCCAAACAGCAGCCATCGATCTGTGCAAATCCGCCAAGCCGTGCTACACGTCGAATCATGGGCGAAGATCTGCGAACGTGGTTTGATGCGGGGATCCTTCGAGCGCTGGGCCGCTTGAGGGTGGCCACGCGCCGCCCCATGGGAGGGCCATTCCGCGCCAATCGCAGGGCCCGACGCACCGGTGCCAGCGTCGAATTTGCGGAGCACCGGACGTATGCGCCCGGGGACGACCCTCGAATGCTCGACTGGAACGCCTATGGTCGACTAGATCGGCTTTACACGCGATTATTTCACGACGAGGAGGATATGCACGTCTGTATTCTCGTGGATTGCAGCGCGTCGATGCGGATGGCACTGGTGGATGGAGTGGAAAAGCTTGCCCTCGCCCGGCGGTTGGCCGCGGCGTTGGGGCATGTGGCCCTCGCAGGTCAATTGCAGGTAAGCGTCGGTTTTTTTGCTGACACACTGGCTCGGTTTTCAGAACCGATGCGGGGCAGGAGCCGGTTTCATCGCCTCTTGGACTGGTTGGACCGCATTCCCCCTGCCGGGGATGGCACATCTTTCAGCGCGGCTCTGGATGCAGTAGCCGCAGCGTCGCCACGCAGGAGCCTCATCGTTGTAATCAGCGACTTTTTAGATCCCCAAGGATTCGAGCAGCCTTTGCGCAGACTGCTCTATCGACGCTGTGATGTTGCCATGGTGGAGCTTTTTGAACCATTTAATCTGGACTCACTGCCTCCAGGCAGCCTCCTTTTGGTGGATGCCGAGACAGGAGAAGAAATCATTCTCGATTCGGGAATTGAAGCGAGGCGCACACTTGCCGCACACATCGAGGCTCGGACGGAGACAACCAGAAACTGGGCAAGACAACGAGGGATTCCCCTCGCACGGGTCGACGCGTCACTCAATGATGAAGCTGCGATCCGGACGCTGATTGAGGCAGGAGTGCTCAGCCAATGAGCTTTTGGTTTCCCGCAGCATTTGCGTTCCTGGGATTGGTCCCCTTGGTAGTTCTGCTCCACTTATTACGGCGTCGGCGGCAGCGGCTTGTAGTTCCATCTCTCCTTCTTTGGCTCACCAGTGAGTTGCACCAGAAGCGCAGACCGGGAATCGGAAAACTTGGAAGCCTCCTCGCACTGTTGCTGAGTCTGATCATTCTTGTCCTGCTTATTTTAGCCATTGCGAGGCCTGATAGCGCGGGGTGGTTCCGCGAGCATTCCACGCTGCTGATACTGGACGCACGCGCCCGCATGCAGGCTGCCACGGGAGATGGCCGCACGGTCTTCGATCTCGCGCGCTCGGATGCGGAATCACTTGCAGCACGAGCCAACTCCAGACACCGAATCGGCCTGCTCGTCTTTCCAGGCGGACCTGTAGTTCCTTTTTCCAACCGTCCGCAGCCCCTCCTTGAGGCGCTGGCCCGGACGGAAGCGACAGAATCAGGCGGAAACCTTGAGGAGGCGCTGCTTCGTGCAAAAGCTGCCGCACCGAAGGGGCGGATTATTGTCATCACAGATCGCGAGGCGCCAAGCCTTGCCGGAGAAAATATCTCTATCATCGGACTGGGATCTCCACAAGACAACGTCGCCATCACCGCATTTGCCGCACGCCCCTCCGCAAACTCGACAGGAATGACAGATATTTTTTTAAGAGTTACCAACTTCGGAGCGAGTGGTCAGTCGGTGGACGTGGAACTCCGGCTGGATGGCACGTTAATTGATGTCGCGGGCTCTGAACTTGCCGCTGACCATTCGTTCGAAAGAACGTTTTCTCTACCAGCTAAGATTTTCCGCACTGCGAAAGAGGGGATCCTGACGGCGAAAGTCACGGCTTCTTCAGATGCGTTGATTGCAGACAATGTTGCACAAATCCTCTTCTCCACAGGGCCTTTGCCACGCGTTTTACTTGTGAGCGCCGAGGATGGATTTGTGGAGAAAGCAGTTTCAGCAGACTCGGAAATCGAGTTCGAGCTATTGCGTCCTGAAGCGTGGCAACCTGCATTTGCCGCTGCATTTCCTGCCGTGATTTTTGATCGCTGGCTTCCGGCGTTGACGGCCGACGGAGCCCCGCTGGTGGGGAACTTTTTCTTTATCGGGGTGGCGCCTTGGAGCGTCAACGGTCCGCCTTTGGTCAATCCTACGGTGACCGATATTGATGAGACGAGTCCACTCCTCCGAGGAATCTCTCTGGATGGATTACAGGTGAAATCCGCACTGGCGATGACGACACCCGAGGGCGCGGGGTGGAAAACGGTCCTCGCATCCGCGGACAACGCCTTACTATTGACCTACGAAGATCCCATTGATCCAGCGCGTCGGCGCGCCGTAATCGGATGGGACCCCGCTGAGTCGGATCTACCTCAGCGCGTTGCATTTCCTTTGCTTGTGAGCAATACCTTAAGCTGGCTAATTGGTCTCGAGACGCCCCCCACACTTGTCGCGGGCCATCAGGCACCAGAGCGGGCGGGAATTTATTCGAAAAAATCCATCCCCGGCATATTAACCGGTGCGGCGGTAAATCCAGACGCATTGAGCGAATCCAATCTTCGGCTGGCATCGCCTTCCGATCACCAAC
>JBGSMR010000166.1:0-12251 GCA_041740065.1 Chthoniobacterales bacterium | reverse complement strand
ACCCACCGGATTCCAGCCTTCGGTATTTCCCCGCTCGAAGCCGTTGTTGAGCCAGGTGTTGTCCGAGAGGATGAGCACCGCGTCGTCAATGTGGAGGGGGCTGGTCAGGTTTGTACATTGTAAATAAATGTTCAACGCGGTCGCGGTGCCGGTCGGCGAGTAGGTGAACTCGCCACGTAGCTCAGTCCAACCTGTCGAATTCGCGGTGCCGGCTGCGATGTTCAAATAACTGATGCCGGGGTTGGCATCCGTCTGAGCCACAATCACTGATACGGGAGACGTAGCACCCGGTGTGCCCAATCGCACCCAGACAGAGAATTGATACGTCTTACCGGCAGTGACAAGCGGCAGAGCATTGATCACGGCAGTTTGCCAGTCAGCGGTGCGCCCAGTCACAAGTCCGCCAAAATTCCCTGTGCGCGCCGCCGTCGCGCTCGCCGTGAGCGTGCTGCCCCACGTTGTCCATCCAGTCGTATTGCCGGACTCAAAGCCACCGTTTGTCAGGAGAGTCGCCGCACTCGCCGAAAGCGGGAGCGCCGAAATGAGGACACCGATCACAAGACAGGTGGCGGTGGAAAAGATGGGGAACAATTTTCTCATACAGAATACGTGTGCAGTTTACGCTTAAATGGGCGCGGTGCAATCGAGATTCTTCAGCAATTTGCTAACCGAGAGAATTCCCGTATCCGATTACGACCGTGGACAGAATGAGGATCAGTATTCCCGTCCACACGGTTGTCAGCGTCGCAGCCGACACACCCCGCCACTCTTTAAAAAACAGCCCCCATATATTGCCGCAGATGATGATGAACGACATGTGGAGCGACCAACTTGAAAAATCGTAGGCTCCCATCTTGGTGGCTCCCATGCCGTAGAAGAAAAACTGAAAATACCAGATCACACCGGCCAATACACATAGCGCGAGAATTTTCGTAGTCTCCGCAGCAGAGATCGAGCAGTAAGCTGGAAACGTCCGGTTGCGGGCATTGAGAAAAAGGCACCATAACGTATTCGTAAGAAAGCCTCCCGGCAGAATCACGCAGAGCACCGCGTTGTTTTGAAAGAGCGGATTCGTGCCCGCTGCCACGGCCGCCTCCGCAATGGGAACGCCCGTCTGAATGCCAAAAGCAAAACATGCGCTCATTAATCCTGACACGAAGGCGACAATCAAACCCCGCACCGGCGCGAATTCATCGTCTCTCGCTCGCACGCTCTCCCTCTCCTTTCGGAATCCCGCGTAACCGGCAACGAGGATACCCACGACGCATTAGCGGCAAATTTCGCGCGAGATGCCCGGCGGGAGACCTCAGACGCTACAGTCCTGCATCTGTAGCCACGCCGGTCCCCCGGCGTCTCAGGGCTCACCGGGCGTTCGCAAAATCACGGCGCGTGAATCGCCGGTAACGCTTGGCACCGCGCACCGTTCGTTCCATTCTGAACGGATGCCCATCGCGGGAAAAAAACCCGACCCCATCACCGACGGCAAATCGGTTTCCGCCATCGACCTCGCCCGGATCCTCGGCCTTTCCCACGCGACGATATCCTTCGTACTCAACGGCAAGGCCGAAAAGAACAAGATCTCCCGCGCCACGATCGAACGCGTAAAAGCAGCAGCGCAAGAGTACAACTACATCCCCAATCAACTGGCCCGAAACCTCCGAAACAGCCGCAGCGGGATGATTGGTGTCATCCTCGGCAACTTCCGGATGGACTGGGCGGAGGCGGCCGTCGGGGGCATGCAGACCGTTTTCGACGACACGGACTACGTCCCCTTCGTGGCGACGCACGGCTTCGACGCCGAGCGCAATCGTAAGGAGATTCTCTCCTCACTCTACCGCCGGGACGAAGGGATCATCGCGCTCCCGATGCCCGGTTGCGAAGACATTTACGCAAAGATCATCCGGTCCGGAGTTCCGCTCATTTTCCTCGGCGACGAAATGCCGGACTTCGCGGGCGCAAATTCGGTCGTCTGGGACTGCGAAGCGGCCGCCGACGCCGGAGTTCGCCACTTGGTGGACATCGGCCGGAAGCGGATCGCGTTCCTGGGCGTCGATTATCCCGCGACTTGCACCCAGCGCCGCTTCGAAGCTTACCGCCAGGTTCTGCAAAGTTGCGGCCTGCCCTTTCGCGAGCAATGGGTGGCCCGCCCTCCCGCGAGTTCATCGCCAGAAGAAATCGTCCGCCGAGCACTCGATCAGATTCTCGCCGATCGCAAACACTTTCCCGACGCGATCTTCGCACTCAACGATGGACTCGCGCTCCCGACGTTGACCGCGCTGGAATCCCGCGGAATCGGCGTTCCCGGAGAGATCGCTGTCGTGGGCATGGGCGATCTCCCGCTCTCTTCCCACCCCGCCATCAGCCTCACCACCGTCCAGGAACCGACGTGGGAAATGGGGCGGGAAGCTGCCACTTTACTCCTGGAGTTAATCGCGGGGAAAGTCGCCGCGCCAGTCCAGCGATCCATCTCGTCCACCGAACTCCTCGTCCGTCGAAGTTCCGTTGCGTGACGGACGGCGGAAACGGAGCGTGGGAAACAAGTCTAAACGGGATTAACTTGATTCTCGGGATTGACGGGATTTTTTTCTGGAAAAGAAGGGCAATCCGAAGAATTCCTCCCAATCCAGTAAATCCCGTCAATCCTGCACAATTGCCTTTCAGGCTGTCTCCGCTGCGCTACGGCTCTGTTTAGTTGGCTGAAAACATCCGCAACGCGCACTCAATGCGCTCCCGGCAACTCGCCAAGGTAACTGCCATAGGCCAACGACACCACGGCTCCCAACAGGACCAGAAGCGCTGCTCCCAGAGCCTGCCAGGTACGCAGTCGACAGCCCTGCCATTCGCGGAGCATCAGGCCGACCAGGCCACTGAAGAGCACGAGGAGGATCATGTGAATCCCCCAGCTTGCGAACTGAAAGCTCCCCATTCGGACGTGACCCAATCCGTGGTCCGACCAATCGACAATCTGAGTTGCGACTCACGCTCAGAGGGAGGGTGATTTATCGCTGGCGGGATGCCACCGGAGATTTCTCTCCGGCAGCCCCCTTCCCCAAGTCAATCAAATCGCTCGGTGAAGACGCCGACGGACAGTCGTCACCAGGACCAAAAAGCCAAGTCCCACCAACATCCAAGTGGACGGTTCAGGAACTACGACAACATTCAAACTGCCACCCTGAAAATAGGCAGATTTGCCGTCTCCGAGCGAAAAGGACTGCTCGACGCCGAAGTTGCTCACATTGGTGAAGTCGAAGGTCGCACTCCCATCCATCAATGTGTAAGTGCCGTTGGCGACGCTGCTATTGAGGCCGACCAAGTCATCGATCCCGAAACCACCAAAGCTGACGATTCCATCGTTGATGGTTAGAGTGTCCGTCAGGCTGAACACAAACTTCGCATCGACGTTCAAGGTGAGGTTTCCGTTAATCACGCCGTCTCCGCCAAGCGTGGTGCCGGTGTCCACAATGAAAGAACCTCCCGTTGCAGCCGTGTTAACCGTGAGGGTTCCGTCGATATCAGCAGAACCCGTCCGAACGACGACGCTATTGCCAATGTTTGCAATCCCGCCAGCCATCACGTAGGAGCCGGTTCCATTACCGCCCGCTCCTCCCACTAGCAGGTCTCTAGCCACGATCAGCGTTCCGCCAGTTTGGTTGAAGGTGCCATTGCCACCCAGACCTAAGTTGAGATCGTCAGTCCCAACATTGATGGTTCCCGAAATCAGGTTGGATGTGGAGGTGCTTGCAAAGGCGAAGTGAGTGCCTCCGGCTCGGTTGATATTGAGTGTGCCGCCATCGACGCTGATACCGGTGGTTCCAAAATACGCGCTGGTATTCACCGTTCCACCGTTCACGTTCCACGTCCCGGAGTTGAATTGCCTGTCGTTGTTGATCGTAAGGGCACCAGCCCCGACCTTCGTTAGCACTCCCCCAGCCCCGAGGTTGATTTGGTCAGCATTAACGATCACCGAATTTCCATTGGTATCGATCGTCGAGCCGGTCCCGGCGGTTCCCGTGATATTTGCAGTAAGCCCACCCGCCGTGAGATTCAAAGCTCCGAGGGAACGCAGGGTGCCGCCCGAAAAATTGTAGACACCGGCGCTTCCACCTTTGGTGATTGTCTCCGCTTCCAAGTCACCCCCACTTTGATTGTAGGTACCGGTCCCCGCAGCGCCAGCACCCAGAATCAGAGAGGAGCCGATGGCTTGAGTGAACGTGCCTCCCGATTGGTTTACGGTGCCATCTGCATTCAGGCTGACGTTGAAGTCGGTCGTGGCGCTAACCTGCCCGTTGCTGATTCCGAGCGTACCGTTAGTGCCAAGCGCGAGATGATTGCCGCCTGCGCGCTGGAAATTCACCGTTCCGCCCGTCACGTTGATCGCGGTATTGTCGAAGTATTGAGTCATGTTCAAAACCCCGGTTCCCGAGACGTTGACCGAAGAACCGTTGGCAATCTGCGCCACCGTGCTCACGTTGAAAACACCCGACGAAACGTTCAAGGTCGAAGTCGCGCCGTGGCCAATGCGGTAGTTCCCCGCTCCCCCGCCGTCGCCGTTGAGATTAACCGTCCCGCCATTAACGTTGAAGGTCGAGCCCGTCGTCCATCCGAGCAGGAAGGCCGGACCATTGATGTTCATGGTTCCGCCCGAGACGTTGACGGTTCCCGCCAGACCATAACCGACGCCAAAATACCCTGGATTCAACGTCCCGCCGGTCTGGTTGAGAATGCCTGGTCCAGAACCGGTCAGCCCGAATGGATTAGTCGCATCGTAACCCACGAGAAGTCCGGCACCAAAGCCGCCACCCGTGTAGCTGTCCGACGCGCCGTAGGTCACCTCGTTGACTACCCCGGCAGCGGCGCCATCGACGGGCACTCCGTTATTCCAAGTCAGGGGATTGATCCAGTTTCCGTCGGCAACCGATCGGGTTTGCGCCCGAAGAGGCGACGAAAGCAATAATGCGACGGACGCCAGGACGGCGGTTTTTGCGATTGTTCGAGAGTTCATGAGGGTCTGTATGTAGGAGTTTTGGGAGTTGATTTTGTTTTTATTGCACAGAGTAACGAAAAAACAGTTACCATCCGTTTCGACCGAGTCAACAAATAAAATTCAAAAAAATTTAGTTCCACTGAACTTTCACGCGCGTCGCGGGCTCCGCCCACTCATTGCAGCCTGTCATCGCTGACGAATCTACAGTGACTCACCGTTCTCGGCCTTTCGCCGGTTGACCCGCCGGGGTGTTCCCCCGCCGCTAACTCAAGAGCTCAAGAAGCTTTCGCGATACGCGGCCGGAGTGGTGTTCACCAGCTGCTTGAAGACCTCGATAAACCGGACATTGCTCGAGAATCCGCTCGCCTTCGCGATCTCCGCGTTGGTCAGATCTGTGTCGACAAGTAGCATTTTCGCCCGCTCCACCCGCAGCTTCCGGAATTGAACGAGGGGGGTGTGACCGAACTCGTCGCGGAAAGCAGCCTCCAACGTCGGTCGGGAAACTCGCAGCCGGTCCAGGAGTTCGTATATCTTCAACGGCTGCTCGGTATTCGCCAACATATAATCGAGACCAGTTCTGACCAATGGGTCGCGGACGGCGTAATCTTTGGTTGAACCCCGCGTGATCACGGTGGAAGGCTGTTGGTGCACGTGCTCGATCCGAGGAACTGCTTCATCGGCCATTTGAATCATGAGAGATTTGGCGGCATCCATTCCAATCTGCGAATACGGGATGATGATGGACGAGATCTCGGGAGAGCAGAGATGGCATCCGAGCCTGTCATTCCCCATTCCGAGCACCGAGACCTCACTTGGAACGTCGACGTCGACCGATGCGCAAGCCTGAACAATCGAGAGGGCCTCCCAGTCGTTGGCGGCAAAAAGGGCGACCGGCTTTGGGAGTTCTTGAATCCAAGCCGCTAAATCCTCTTGATAATGAATTCGCGGACGGGCGTGGTCAAACTCAGGGGTCGAATGCACAAAATTCAACACAGCGCGTTGTTTCCGCCGTAAACAAACTTCGTACCCCTCTTGTTCCTCCAACGAAAAATCGTAATCGCGATTTCCAGCGAAGGCGAAATGTTGATATCCACGATCTAGAAAATACTCCGCCGCCATCTGACCAATCGCAAAATTGTCAGCGGACACAGTCATCGGGTGATTTCCCTCGTTGCGACGTCCGGACAATAGAGCCACGTAGGGAATACCCGACGCAACGCATTGGGCGGCGGCTTGGGGTGCACGGTCTGGCTCCAAAAACACTCCGTGCGGTTTCCATTGATCGATTTCCTGTTTGATGAACCGCGATTCCGACGAAACTGGGCGTAACGACCATTTCACCCCGGTCGAATTGAGGTGGCGGACGACGCCGTCCAGGATCCCCTGCCCATAGGAAACGAATGGTAATACTGCGGAGAGGCGGATCACGGGCAAGCGGCGTGGCTGGGATGACATGGTATAACAAGCAAAGTTGGCGTTCGCACCCTGTAAATGGAGCATTCCAACAGAGCGGCCCCTCGAAGGCAAGATGACAAACGAAAAGTGTCTTCCACTTGTGCCAAGGCAATCGAAGATTGCTGCTACAAAATTGTAAACATTACACCCTGTTCCTAAAAAAAACTTGATGGCTCGTGGAAATCGACCTATTCAAACCCCATGTCCAACGTTCCGCCACTCTCGAACCCTATGATCAAGTCTCGCCCTCCTCAGAAAACGGTGCACGAATCTCACATCGGAACCCGAGTATCCCGAGCAATTCTCCGGTCACTCCTGGCTGGCTCGTTGCTTCTCGTCGGCATGGATTTGCCCGCTCAAGAAAACGGGTCCCATTCTGGGACCACCCCACGTCCGTATCCTGACCGCATCAAGTGGTGGGCTGACGCGCGGTTTGGCATGTTTATTCATTGGGGGCCAGTCAGCCTCACCGGTCAAGAGATCAGTTGGTCGCGTCAGAATACTAATCCTAAAGTCCGCGGCAACGGCCCGATCCCGGCTGAGGTCTACGACAATCTTTACAAAGAGTTTAATCCAACGCAGTTCGACGCCGAGGAATGGCTGCGTGTGGCCCAGCGGGCGGGAATGGGGTATTTCGTCTTCACCGCCAAGCATTGCGACGGGTTTCTTTTTTGGCCATCGGAGACGAGCGACTATAATATCGCTCACACTCCGTTCCAGCGAGATGTGCTTGCCGAACTGTCAGAGGCCGCCGACAAAATCGGCCTGAAAACCGGATGGTATTTTTCTCCTCCCGATTGGAAAGACCCCGACTTCCGGACAGAACGCAACGATCTTTTCGTGGAGCGAATGCAAAACCAACTCCGCGAAATCATGACCGATTACGGAACGATCGATTTAGTCTGGTTCGACTACGACGGTGGGGAACCGCTCTACGACAGTGAGAATACCTACCAAATGGTGAAATCACTCCAGCCGCAAATCATCATGAATAACCGACTGGACTTGGGAATGGCGAGTAATCACACGATGCAGTCGCCCCATGCCGATTACTACACCCCGGAACAACAGGTCGCGCCGTATGATGATCAAGTGCCGTGGGAAGCCTGCATGACTTTATCCTCATCCAACGCTTGGGCGTACGGCGGGCCGACCGATGGAGTCAAGCCCTTGGACGAATGTCTCGAAATGCTCGTCAATTGTGCCGGCGGCGACGGGAATTTGCTGTTGAACGTCGGACCGACCGCAGAGGGTGAGATCCCCCCTGAGCAAGTGAAGCGCTTGGAAGAAATCGGCGCATGGATGGACAAATACGGAGAAAGTATTCGCGGCACGCGAGGAGGGCCCTTTAAACCTGCTGACTACGGGGTATCCACCCGTAAAGGAAACATCATCTATCTGCATATCCGGGATTGGGATGCGGAAATTCTTCGACTACCGTCGATTCCCGCCAAGGTGACTGGCAATCGAATTCTCAGTGGAGGGGCCGCTCAAGTCAGACAGACGACTGAAGGCATTGAGATTGAAGTCGCTGAAGATCTTCGGACGACGCCCTACACCACGGTGGCGTTGGAGCTGGATACCGACGCCATCGGCATTCCCAGCCAAGACGTAGAAAACCCCGCGTTACTCACTGCCAATGCCACCGCTGCAAGCTCCAATATTCACTTCGAGCAGCCCGAATACGCCCCGGATATGGCGATCGATGGCAATCCCGAAACTCGGTGGGCAACAGACCCGGGTGTCACCGAGGCCTGGCTCGAGGTCGATTTTGGGAACCCGCGCAGATTCAGTCGCGTGACCATCAAACAGGCGTTTCCCGAATTGAACCGCATTAAACGCTACTCGATCGAAACTTTCGAGAATGGCGAGTGGGTGCAACGCTATCTGGGCCAATCGATCGGTGCTCAGGCCACGGCAAGATTCGAGCCGGTTACGGCCCAAATCATTCGGCTGAATATCCTCGAATCCGCCGACGGCCCCACGATTAGTGAGTTTCAAGTATTCGCGGGCGAGATCGAATAGAAGGCCTCATCACGAACATCCTAGACGAGACCGCCTCATCCGGGTCGGGAACGTCAAACCGACCCAGTCCGCGAGGTTGATAACTTGGAATCACTGCGACTCAGCACTTTAAAATCACTGCATATGAAATCGTTAATAATTTTGACCTTAGTCGGCGCCTTCTCCTGCTTACAAATAGTTGGAGCCGAGGAGCTAATTGACAATTCCCGCCTCTTACCAAAATTTCAAACTGATTCGGAAGTCACGATGGAAGGCCTGTCCCCCGAATGGGTCAAGTCATTGGTCATGGCGCAATTCCGCATCGAAACGGCAACGCCCGAAGGAACCTTCGCAGCCGCGACGAAGGTCCTCGATCACTATGCCGAAATGGGAGTCAACGGGCTTTGGATTAACCCGATTTTCAAAAGAGATCCCACCTCGAAGACCATGGGCTTCAACGGATACGGAAATTTTGGCCTCGACGTGATCGATCCATCCCTGACGGGCACATCCGACCCTGAAGCGTCTTATGAAGTGGTGAAGAAATTCGTCGACGAAGCCCACCGGAGAAACATTCGAGTTTTCTTCGATGTCGTCACTTGGGGCGTCGCCGCGACCAGCCCACTCGTCGATCAGCACGAAGAATGGTTCATGGCGGATGGAAAACGCATCCCTGCGTGGGGCGGCTGGGGATTTAACTGGAAAGTGCCCGAACTCCGTGAATGGTATGCGACAACCGCAGCGGACTTAATTCTTCGCACCGGTGCAGATGGCTTACGGTGTGACTTGGAGCCGCACATCACGGGCTACGATCTCTTTGGAGAAATCCGTAAAAGGCTATACGATCAAGGTCGAAAAATTATTATCATTTCCGAATTCGTGAACGAACGGAAAGGCGTCTACGATTTCGAACAAGTGGGAGCCGGGTGGGAAAAGGGAGAGGAAGGCGTGGATACCCCGTTCGTCTGGGAAAGTGGCGACTATTACCTGAACAACAACATCGTCGAGAGCATCAAAGATGGTCACGGCATCGGCTCGCCACCGTTGCAGAGACAAGGTGAAGGGGGCAAATTCAGATACTACACTTATTGCTTACTATCGCACGATTCGACCAAAGCATTAGTGAAGGGAAGCCGCTTACGGATCGCCTATCAGGCGATTTTTGCTCCCTTCATCCCCTTGTGGCAAATTGGAGAAGAGTGGAACAACCCCTACGTGAAAAGTTCTATCGGGGACGCCATTTATTACAACGTCATTGACTGGTCTGCAAAAGACACTCCGAGCAACCATGCTTTCTTCGAGGATGTCAAAAAATTTATTCAAATCCGCCGTAGCTACGCGGACATTTTTGAATATTTTCCCGAAGAACAGCGCAACGCGAACATCGTCAAAGTCGAAGCGGCGGGAAATCCCCTACAATCCTATGCGAGATTTCGGAATGGACGGGGTATCTTGGTGATTCCGAACGGCGGGACCGAAACCAAATCTTTCGAGGTAGCCATCCCGTTCGAGGAGATGGAGATGCCCCCTGGGAAGCAATACACCGTGACGGATCTCATCGGCGGAAAAGTGGTAGCGACCGTGGATTCCTCCAGCGGCGACTCGTTCGAATGCACAATCAATCCGGACAGCGTCGGTGCCTTCCTCGTCGAAAAATATGTTGAATAGATCTGACGCCAATCCGCATTTTTTGGATGGCTTTCTCGATCCGGAAAGCAAGTTCCGCCCCTGGCCGCTGTTCACTCTCAACGACGAATACGAACCGGAACTCGGCGAGGCTCGCCTCACCCAACTCCTGGAAGGGATGGCCCGGGTCGGTTACGGGGGTGTTTTTCTTCATCCGAGGCCGGGTCTCATCACGGAATACCTATCACCTCGGTGGTTTGAGATTATTCGTCATTGCGTCAGCGAGTGCGTTCGCCTCGGACTCGTGCCCGCACTGTATGACGAAAATTCGTATCCCAGCGGGTTCGGTGGGGGCCACGTGGTTGCGCGTTCGCCGGAGACTGGCGTCAAGTTCATCATCCCACAATTCGGCACCGCTCCCACGATGCCACCCTCCACGGCGCTGGCAGTTTACCGAGTGCAAGATGCCGCCCCTGTGCAGCGGGTAGAGCCTGGAGAATTAGGTCCCGACGAGCCGTGGTGTGCCTTCGTCGTCGAGCGCATGCAGCCGCTTTCCTGGCACGGCGAACTCCCCTATCCGAGCATCCTCGATCCGAAGACGGCACCCGCATTTTTGGAATCGACCTACGACCGCTATCGGGACGAGCTCGGACCGGAAGCTTGGCGGGCTTGCGCGGCATTCTTCACGGACGAACCGCACTTGCCGACCGACGCCCATGGCCCTTGGGGTGAAGGTTTGCATTTTTCCGCCCTCGTGCAGGCCGAGTTTCACCGCCGTCGGGGCTACCGCATCGAGCATCAGCTGGCCGACCTCTACTTTGACTCGGGGACAAGCTCGGCAACCCGCTTCGATTACTACGAAGTTCTGCATGAACTGTGGATCGAGAATTATACCCGTCCGACTCAGGCTTGGTGCGAGGCCCACGGCATCCCTCAGACGGGACACTACTTCGAACACGACTGGCCGTGCCCATACGCCACCCCTGGCGCGATGCATTTGCTCGCACACATGGACTGGCCCGGGACCGATCTCCTCGAAGCGTTCCTCCTCGAAGGACACTCCCACCAAGATCCGCAAAATCTGAGTCCCGCACCCGCGGGGATCGAATCCCAAGCCCTCTATTTTCTCAAGCAAGTCCAATCCGTCTCCAACCAGCTTGGGAAAGAACGCGTGATGAACGAGAGTTGGGGCGCGGGCGGCCACGATTCCGGCCCGCTCGACTGGTTGCGAATCGGACGGTTTCTAGCCGTTCACGGCGTTAATCTTTTTGTTCCTCACTACACGACCACGACGATTCGGGGCGCTCGAAAAAAGGATCACCCGCAATTTTTCAGTGAACAAAGTCCTTGGTTTCAACACCTCAAGCCGCTCAACGACGAACTTGGTCGGCTGTCTTGGCTGACTGCCCGCGGTCGCACGCAACAACGCGTGTTGGTCATCGATCCGACCACGACCGGCTATTGCCTCGCAGCAAAACACGACTGCCTCAGCTCCGCGAAAGGACACGATCTGGTGGCCGCTCCGTTTGAAACGGGTGCCGACACGCAGCGCTCGATCCGTCCATTGCGGGAATCGGCGACGGAATTCTGTCAGGAACTCTCGGACGCCCAAGTGGACTTCGACTTGGGCGATGAATACATCCTCGTTGAATCAGCCGAGTTGGATGGTTCACGACTGAAGATTGGACTCCAGACCTACGAACTCGTCGTGCTGCCACCGGGTTTACTGAATCTAAAATCCAGTACTCTCGCTTTGTTGGAAAATTTTCTTCGGGCGGGTGGCAAGGTTGTCGGAATTCGACCCGATCACGTGCTCCTCGACGGTCGACCGGCGGAATGGTCATCGGAACTCGGCGTCAGTTGGCAGGAAGACGAGGATCGTCTTCGATCAGCCATCGGGGCAATTTGCCCCCCGCGTCTTTATTTTAAAGAGACCCTGCCCCAAGGCGTGGCTCATCAACGCCGGGTTTGCGAAGAGGGAATTTATTACTTGATAGTGAACTCGTCGGATCAAGATTGCTCCTCGTTCGTTTCGCTTTCAGAAAGCGGCACGGTCCATCGATTAGATCCTCAGACGGGCGAACTTTATCGTTTCGACGGTAGCCTTTCCTTGGCCGCTACCTCGGCGCAGATCCTTTTGACTGCGGAGGAGCTGATCGGAGTTCCTTCAGCCTCGACTCCC
>JBGSMR010000077.1:0-3545 GCA_041740065.1 Chthoniobacterales bacterium | reverse complement strand
ACGAAAATCCTTGGAGGTGAGTGCTCCTACGGGACAGATGTCCACGGTGTTGAGGGAATAATTATTATCGAGCCGCTTGCCGGGGTAGACCGCAAGTGAGGTATGGCTTCCGCGGTTGACAAATCCAAGCACATCGTCCTTTGCGACTTCCTGCATGAACCGGATACATCGTGAGCACATGATGCATCGTTCGTCATCGAGCATGATATTCTTGCCGATGTCGACCCGTTTGGGTTTTTTAACCTTTTCTTCGATGAATCGGGACTCACCCTTGCCGAACTCAACGCTGAATTCCTGCAACCGGCACTCGCCTGCCTGGTCACAAATCGGGCAGTCAAGCGGGTGATTGATCAGAAGAAATTCCATCACTCCGTTGCGGCAATCCTCGACGAGAGGAGATGATGTGCGCACCCCCATGCCTTCGGAAATCTCTGTCGCGCAGGAAATGACTGGTCTCGGGCTCCAATTCAGAACGGGCTTTCCGTCTTCGCCAATCTCCGGCTTGCGATCCGGTGTCATTTTCGGCATTGCCATCTCGACCAGACACATCCGGCAGTTGCCTGGGCTGCTGAGTTTTGGGTGATAGCAGTAATGCGGGATGTATTTCCCGCTTTTCATGCAGGCCTCAATGAGGCGGGTTCCCTTGGGAAACTGTTTCCACTCGCCATCCACTTGGACGTTGAGCATCTGGACTTCGGTTGCCGTAGCGGTCATTTAAAAGAAAGGAGTTGGATTGAGCGTCTAAGACATTTCGATTCTCAGACAGCTGTCGACGCGAAATTCATACGACCGCATCGGTGTTGGCGCAAGGAAAACGAGAGAGGCAGGTCGCGGGCGCTTTCAAAATATTGTGAGATTGCAATAATAATCGCGATTGTGTGTGGCGAATGAGTTACGCATACTTGACAGATGGACGGCGCGGAAAACCCAACAATCTCCACTGAGATTCAGGTGATGTATTACGACACCGACGCAGGTGGCGTGGTGCATAACACCGTGTATTTGCGCTTTATTGAACTGGCCCGCACGCAGCTCGCCATAAAAATGGGCATGAGTTTTGACGAAATCCGGAAAACCGGCGTGCATGCCGTGGTAACCCGGACAGAAATCGATTACAAAAAGCCCGCGCTGTTGGGCGATACGATCGTGGTTCACGGCAGAATCGCAGAATTTTCGCGTATTCGCTTCTGGTGCACCTTTGAAGTTGTCCGACCGTCCGATGGGGTAGTACTTGCCGTGTGCCGACAAGCGCTGGCGTTGGTAAGAATGCCGGAGGGGCGACCGGTGCGACTGTCGGATGGATTTCCCGGGGCATTTTCTTCTAGTCTTTTGGCGTGATGGTGGAAATGTGGCGCAGCCGGGGGTGGCTGTGGTTGGTGGCGCTTGCGATGCTCGCGTTGGGCCTCCAATTGGGTCTCGCAGGAGTGGGAGCTCTTTATAACGAAACCGACGGCCAGTATGCGGGCGCTGCGAAAATCATGGCGGAAGGTGGTGATTGGATCATTCCTGAGAACAATGGTATCCCGCGACTCGTCAAGCCGCCGCTTCTCTATTGGATGATGGCGACCGTGTTCAAAGTCGCGGGAGTGAATGAATTTGCAGCGAGAGTCCCTGGGGCATTGGCCGTTGTGGCGTGGGTGTTGGCGACTGCAAGCCTGGTGACGGCGTTGACAAAATCGGACCGCACAGGATTTCTCGCAGGACTTGTCCTCCTGACCTCGCTCGGTGCAGCTACGCTGGCGCGGATCATCATGCCGGAGCCGATGTTCAGCGCTTGCATCGCGTGGGCGCTGGTCTGCGGGGTAAAGATGTGTACTTCGCCCAGTCGGTCCGGGCGGTGGGCGGTGGGATTCTGGGTGTTTGCAGCTGTCGCATCCTTCACCAAAGGCTGGCATGGGCTGATTTATCCCCTGGTTATCATTGTCGTAGCGGGTGCTTGGATTGGTCCGTGGCGCGGCGGTTTGAAGCACCTTTTTTCCTGGCCGGGGATTCTTGCGTTTCTGGTAATTTGCCTGCCGTGGCACTTCGCCGTGGAGGCGCGATTCCCCGGATTTCTTCGAAATCTGCATTTTACCGAGCATATGGGCCATGTTGTGGGGAGCGACGCGCCTGCGACCAACTACTCGGTAGTTCCGCGCTGGCAGTTCCTCTTACTCCATCTGGGCTGGTTTTTCCCATGGTCCATCGCTGCGCTATCCGGCTGGAAAAATGGACGAGCCGGATTGTCAGAGCCAACCACAGCGGCTGCGATACGGTTATTTGTGGTGTGGGCGGCAGTTGTTTTGCTCTCCGTGATGATCACTGGGCAACGGCAAGACTATTACGCGATGAGCATGTGGAGCGCGTTCGCGGGGATCACAGCAATCGCCTTTGCCGCGGGCTGGCCAAGGATTTCTTTGATCAGCGTGGGAATTGTTTGTTTGGTTGGATTGATGGCTTCTGCGGCGCTGCTTGCAGTCGATTGGTCTCCTGGCGAGGGCGCCGCTGCAGTTGCGGATCGGGCCACGGCGTGGTCGACACTCGCGGGACTGGATGCCGGCATCTGGCAGTCGTTGGCAAGGATCGGAGTGCTGGCTTTTGGCCTTGCAACTGTTTGCATGGTATGGGCCATTGCCCGCCGGAGCGCTGGGTGGTGGGCTGTTGGCACTGTAGCGACCGTCTTTTCCATCTGTGGGGTCTTGGGCTACGCCCATTTGGCGCCCTACTTCTCTCTTGCTTCCATGGCAGCGTCGCTGCACGACGACCTTCCCGAAGAGGCTATCCTAGTTTATGACGGCGGGATTGATACCGGAAGCAGCCTCCTTTTTTATTCGGACCGGCCGATCCGCTTGCTGGGACAGCGTCCCGAATTAGAGTTTGTCGTGCGCGAATTTGGGATCGGGAGGGATCGATTCCTTTCGCAAGAAGAATTTGACGCCTTGTGGCAGGGTGATCAAGCGGTCGCGCTGATCACCGAACGTACTACGCTCGCTGCACGGTCGGGTAACTCGGCACCAAAAATTATCCAAGAATCTGGAACACAAGTGCTCATCTTAAATTCCAGCGCTCGCGAGAGGTGAATTTTAGATGTCGAGGCTCAGCGTGGGACGGCGGTCGGGATGCCATGGATTCATGCAGAATTCGGTCGACTCAAGAGCGTCGAGATACTTGTCACAAAGTTGTATGAGGGCCGGGATATTCAAGAAATGGTGAGTTTGGGGATACATTTCCACATTTTTAATTCCCAATCGAAAAAGCCGTGATGCCGGACGCAATCGGCGGCCATCGACGTGATGGTCGGGCGCGAGAAATTGTTTCCGGAGATGCACGAAAGCGCCGGCAATTTGGATCAGGCCCCGAAAGAATGCTTCATCCGAGCCCGCGTCCTGCAACCAGAGGTGCTCAAGCACGTCGTGCGCTTCGTAGTAATCTCCGCGGTTGAAACAGGTGAAGTAGCCGACGTAACAAGGGTGCAAGTCTGCCCCGACGGCTCCACCGTCCAACTCATTGACAAATGCCTCCATGCGGTCGAACTTTTTCATCGGTCGTCAAAATATCAGATCATC
>JBGSMR010000453.1:0-2563 GCA_041740065.1 Chthoniobacterales bacterium | reverse complement strand
TCGATGACAGAGCACTCCTGGCGTTCGCTCCGACGCTGATTCGATATTACCTCGGAGAAGTTCCCATCCTTGAGGAAATCGAGACTTACTGGCTCGGCGACCTCGACCAGCGTTTGATCGTTCTCGAAGATCTTGATCAATATGTCATCCGTCCGGTTTACGGAGAGAAGATACTATCCATGCCGGGTACGAGTCCGATGGATGAGCGGAAAAAAAATCTGGTGGTTCGTGAAGTGATGGAAAATCCTTCCGGCTATGTCGCGCAAGCCGCCACCTGCGAGGCGCAGACAATTTGCTATGATGCAGGCAAACAGGAGCCTGGCAGGCAAGACCATATTTTATTTTCTCTGCGTCGAAGCGAGAACGAATACACTGTTTTTCCAGGTGCATTGACACGACTTTCCACCGATGACGCTCCATTTACAGCCTCAGAACTCGGAGGCGGCAGCAAAGACACCTGGGTGTTGACCGGAAGAGAAGATGTTTACGACGCGGGCCCGCGGGCCTCTCTAGAAACAAGGCTGCCTTCCCATCACGTCACCAGCCGTGTCGCGGAGTCCTTCTACTGGATCGGCCGCTATCTGGAACGCGCACGAAATCTGGCTGGGATGATCTCTGTCATTGAAGCCCTCGAAACCGAGGAACTAAACTCCACCGAACGGATGCTTTACCGTCCCGTCTGGAACCGGATTCTCCCGCCGCTAGACGGCGAGAAATCCTCGCAGCGCACCATCTCTAGTGCAGCAGGACGATATCGACTCATGCTAGATTTAGAGGAATCGGGAGCGGTCATCCGCGCGGTGCAGCAAGCGACCTGGAACGGAGAGTCCGTCCTGGAATGCCTGAGTCTTGAAGCCTGGGCCGTGATGAGCAAATTGCGAAACCAGTTCGAGCGACGCCGATTTCGTCCGGACCTAAGCGATGAAAAATGTGCCGCAGTTACCCGTGCGCTTTGTGCCGACACCACCGATTTTGTGGCACAGTTTTCCGGCATCGCCCAGACGACGATGATTGCCGACGGTGGCTGGAGTTTTTATGAAGTGGGCGAATCCGTCGAACGGGCCATCACCACTGCAAACGCACTCACGTCAATGATCAAATCCTTGGTGCGCACCCCCGGCAGCGCACGTGAACACGCCCGCGAAATCCAGATGTCGGCATTCCTGCGATTGCTGAGCAGTCGGGACGTTTATCGCCGCGTATACCAAATGCGCATCGAACCAGGAGCTGTGCTCCAAATGTTGTGGCAAAATCCGATGGTTCCGCGTTCGGTGAGCCGCTGCATGCAGCGCTCTCTGGATTTACTCCGGGAGCAAGAAAGTGAACCCTCTGCAGCAAGGCGTCGCATGGTAAGTGGAATTGAAGAAATCCTCGCCCATGTCAACCAAGTGGAATGGGAAACGCTGGCAGATCGAGAGATCGAAAGCGACCAAGATCTCCCCGACAGCGGGAGACGCAGCCCTAAAGACAGCCCTCTCGTCCACGAACTGGAGACCCTGCTGGCAGGCACGCAGGAGCTTCATCACATGGTCACTGATGGTTTCCTAAACCATCAGATCCACTTGCGTCCCCCAGAACAGTCGCTCTTGGCAGGATTTAGCAATGCAATTTGAAATTCTTCATACAACCGATTACAGATATACGGTGCCCGCGATCGAAGCCTATCTCGAAACCCGGCTGACCCCTCCAAATACCGCGGCGCAGACGGTCAAAGAGCATGCGATTGTCATCCACCCGGAACTTCCCACTTCGGAATACACAGACAGTTTCGGAAACGAAACAAACTTCTTCTCACACACCCTCCGACACAATCGTCTACTCATCGAACACCGTGCACTGGTGGAGACATGGCCGATGAAGCTGCCCGAGGGATCTCTCGCGATTCCCGTAGCTGAAGCGCGTCAAGTGGTGGCGTCGGGAACAATTGATTTTTTTGCATACCTCCAACCCTCGTTCGCTGTACCGCTTGGCGGAGAGGCGGCGAAATGGGTTCGCCGATTTTTCCCACCAGGCGAGCCGCTGGGCCAATCGCTCCAGGCGCTCAACGAAAGCATTTACGAAAAATTCGCCTACCGTCCGGGCACAACGACCAACCGCACTCCCCTAGCCGACGTCTGGAAACATCGGCGGGGTGTTTGCCAAGATTTTGCACATGTTATGCTTAGTGTCCTACGTACTGCCGGGCTTCCCGCCCGCTACGTTTGTGGATATATTGAAACCGACCCTCCTAAATTACGCCCGGGCCAAACCCGCACCCGTCGCCTTGTGGGCTCTGTTGCGACGCATGCGTGGGTCGAGGTCTTGGTGCCCGGAATGGAATGGGTTGCTCTGGATCCAACCAACAAACAATGGTGCGGCGAGCGCCACGTCGCAGTGTCATACGGACGCGACAGCGGAGACGCAGCCCCCGTCCGTGGGACATTCAAGGGCTCGGGCAGCCAACAAATGAAGGTGCGTGTAAAAATGAAAAGAATCCATCCCCGGTCATGAACATCGCGATCCGCTATCAAGCAGACTATATTTACGAGGAGACCGCCAGCTTCTCCACGCATCGGGTGCGGTT
>JBGSMR010000452.1:0-6171 GCA_041740065.1 Chthoniobacterales bacterium | reverse complement strand
CCAACTCTCATCCCACGACTCTTGCGTGGTGTTGCAAATCTCCGGTGGATAATTGCCGCGGGGCAGATAACTTACGGTTGTGAACCGCTCGGTAATTATTGTCATCGTCGCTTTGGTCTCCATCTGGGGCATAGCTGCATCTGTTGTTTCTTGGGCAAGGTCCGCCGCACCAACTCCGGCCTCGGTCGTGCAGTTGGTGGACTCCCAGCCGTTTGCGGATGCCGGCAGTGTCGACCGTGATCGCCACGTCCGCGCGGTGGCGTTGCAACTCAATCGGCTCGACTTCGAGCAGCGTCGCGAGTTGCGTAACGCACCATCGTTCCGGAACTTTACCGATTCCATGGCACCCGATGAAATGGCGCTATTTTTGGATCTCACGCTTCCTGAGGGGTTTCGGCAATTGATGGTTGCCCTCAACGCGATGACTCCGGAACGAAGGCAAGAAATCGTCGAGCGCGCACTTGCGGATCTCGAGGAGAACGGGATGCAAGACGCACCCCGTGTAGAAGACGATGCCAATGCACGCAAGATTATCAATGAAGGGCTCTCGTCGTTTTACGAGGATGCCAATGTCGAGGTGAAGCTGGATTTTGCTCCTGTCATCGAGCAAATCCAACGCTCGCTGCAAGTCGGTCGATGACCTCCCGGGGATTTACAATCTTGGAGATCCTAGCGGTAGTTGTGATCATTTCTCTTCTCACGCTGGTTGCCGTGCCATCCCTTGGGATCCTGCAGGCCCGGGGTAAATCCGCTAAATGCTTGTCCAATCTTCGTCAGATCGGCGTCGCTCTCCAAGCGTATCTAGGGGACAATAACATGGAGATGCCGACGCTACTCGCGGGACGGCGGAGTGTGAATGATGCGGGGCCAGTTCTTGATGAAGCGCTCGCCGCTTATACAGACGATCCCTCTGTGTTCCTCTTTCCTGCAGATCGCACTATCGGGGACCGATCAGGCACTAGCTACTATTGGAATGTCGCACTGAACGGCCAGCGTGCCGGGAGCCTGAATTTCCTTGAACTTGTAAACGCGCTCAGCCGAATTCCGATTCTGAGCGACAAGGAAGGATGGCATCGATTTCGTGACAATAAGGTGAATTTTCTCTACGCCGATGGTCATGCCAGTACCGATCTCAAACTTTTAACCGGAGATTGATCTCGATGTTGAAAATCGATCATATTTCAAAGAAGTTCAGTGGCCGTCAGGCGCTATTTCCGCTTTCGTTGGAGGTTAATTCAGGGGAGATATTTGGTATGCTTGGGCATAACGGAGCGGGAAAGAGCACAACATTCGGGATTTCATTAGGACACGTCCGGCCAGACACTGGAGAGGTTTTAATTGGTGGGTTTTCTGTGCAGAAGAACCGCGATCGCGCTCTGGGTCGAGTAGGAGCAATTTTTGAGTCGCCCGCATTCTACAACTACCTCAGCGGATGGCGAAATCTTGAGATGCTGGTCGCACTCACGAGTCGGCCCGATCCCGCACGAATGCGGCAGGTTATCGAACTTGTCGGCCTGACAAAACGCATTGACGACCCCGTGAGCGTTTACAGCCATGGGATGCGTCAGCGGCTTGCTCTTGCGCAGGCGCTGCTTCCTGATCCGGAGTTCATTATTCTAGACGAACCGAGTGAGGGTTTGGATCCAGAGGGGATCGAGGAAATGCGACATCTCATCCTGCGTTTGCGCGAGGAACACGGCCTGACGGTTCTGCTGTCCTCTCACCTGCTTTCTGAGGTGGAACAAATCTGTGACCGGGTGGCGATCTTAAATCAGGGACAGATGATCTATTGCGGGGCATGGAAAGACGAAATGGACGCCGCGACGAGGTTTCGATTCGATTTGGACGATTGGCCGCGCGCGCAGGGGGTCTTCTCAAATGCAGGTTGTGGCGTAGCCGACGAGTCGAATCCGGTGGTTGTGTTTCCTGTTGGAGTTGACATCAGCGATTTGATCGCCGCCTTGGTTCATTCCGGGGTGCGGGTGCGACGGGTTGAGCCTATTAAATGGTCTCTTGAGGAATTCTATCTCACCCGTATGCGGTCATGAATCTTTTCTTCATCCAACTCCGGGGAGAGTTCATCAAGCTGTTTTCGCGGAAACGGACCTATATCGGATTCGGCGTATTCGTTTTGATTGAGATCGCGTTGGTTTTTTTGCTCAACTTAGAGCCTGTGCAGCGCTCGCTGCAGAAGGTGATCTCCCGTTCAGGTTACGTCGCCGAGGACTATTTGTCGGGTCTCACACTCGCTTTGCTAGTTCTAGTGTGGTCGGTCTTCCTCCTGGCGTCGCTTTACCTGGCCTTGGTCTCCGGAGATCTTGTTTCGAAGGAGGCTGAAGATGGCACCCTGCGAATGATGTTGTGCCGTCCCGTTTCGCGGGCCCGTATTCTCATCATCAAGGCCATTGCTTGCGTGATCTACACGGCTGTCCTTGTGGTGTTTATTGGCGTCACAGCGCTCGTTGCCGGCATGCTGTATGGGGGAACAGGCGGGTTGTTTGTCTTCATTCCCACCGAACGTATTTTTGCTCTCTATGACTTTGGGACAGGATTGCAGCGTTACGCCTTAGCAATCCCTTGTCTGGCTCTGAGCCTCATGACAATTTCCGCGCTCGGGTTCTTCTTTTCGTGCATGAATATCAAACCCGCCGCAGCGACCATACTTACGCTTTCAGTATTTTTGATGGATATGATCCTTAAAAATATCCCGTATTTCGAAGATATCCGCGGATGGTTCCTTACGACAAAAATGAACGCGTGGCTCGCCGTTTTTGAGTATCAGGTGCCTTGGGAGTCGATGCTTGCCGATTATACATGGCTCATGGCCATCAATGCCTCGCTCTTCGTTGTCTCGTGGCTGGTGTTTGAGCAAAGAGATTTTAAATCCTAACGCACCGTGCCGCTCTTATCCCAGCCCCTCGGATTGAAGATAATCCAAAAACAAATTTGATGACGCTTCCAGCTCCGAGGCGTCGGCATGGAAAAGTTCGGTTTCAAGGCAAAATCGCCCTTCGGTATCAGAATAGCGATACATGATCCGAGCATTAGTCTCGTCGGTCGAATCGTAACCAGTGATGGAGCAGATTTCGAACCCTTCGGCGATGAGGTAGCAGAGCCGTTTGAACACACCTCAACCTTTACGGTGTCGGCGTTTTTTGTCAACGCGAGGAATTAAAAATCATCACGGTTTCTGTCGCCGACTTCCAAAAGTTCTCGACAGCTTGGGAATGCCTTCCAAAATTAATCCCATGTTCCCCAGAATTCTAGTTTTTGCCGTCGGTATCGCCGTTCCGTTCTTTCAGACGAGTATCGCTGCCGAGGATATGGCACCACCGGATCTGTCTTCAGTGATTGCTGAACTGGAAGCGATTCAGAATAATCAAACGACGACCCGCCAGCAGTCGCTCGCCCGAGCGATCGCGCAGATTGATGATGCCGGAAAGAACACGTCGGCTGCTTCCCGCGCCTATGCTGATGCCAAACGCGTCGTTGAATTCGATGGTAAGCCGAATGCCGGTTCGCGTTTTTCCGAGTGGCGTAGTTCGAAGGCTGAGGTGCTTGGAAGCCGGGGGTTTCAAACAGCAACCCAACTTCACCTCCAATACTTGGCGCTTTCGCTCCGACAGATCGGCGATCCCGATACGGATGCACGGATCACCGAAACGCTTCGTTATGTCGAGGAGCTAGCTAAAGCGCGCTCGTCAATGGCGAGCGATTTGAACGCCTCCGAGGAAGCGAAGGAACTCTTGAACAAGCCGCTGCAGCAGGGAGTATTTGCAATTGCAAATAATCTCGGACAATTGCTCGAAAATCAAAAAGAATGGGAACTTTCCGCCGGTAATATTGACGGCATACTGGAAAAAAACCTCCGTCGGATCCTTCGGCAAAATAAAGACCCCCGACTCTCTGACACATGGGATATGCAGATTCGCATTGAGGAGGAAATTGCTGACGGAGGGCAAAACGATCTCACTGGCACAACATTTACGCGCACCCGACGGCCGCAATTGCAGTGGCGAAAGGCAAATGATCTCGTGGCAGTTGGCCAACCGGTGCGCGGACTCTCTCTGATGCTGGAAACCATCCGGAGCAATCCGTCCCACCCGGACATCGAAGGCTGGGTCGATGCTGCCAAAACATTGGCCGCAAATCAGCAAAAAGCGGAATAGTGTCGCCATATCCGTGGTCCTGGCGGTTGGTCCGATGCGCGAGTCATACGGCAGGAACCTAACCGGTGCGGCGCGTAGCTGCTCCGCCTGGATGGCGAATCCTCGTCGACGCTGTTGTTATTCGGATTTTGAGATGGTGTCTGTCAGCATCCGGAAACGTCCGTTTGCATCACGATAGAACCCCCGGAGAAAAACCTGCGCGTCATCGCCGACTTTCGAAAGCCGTCGCGATAGATTTGCGTCCTCTTGTTTCCATTTTGCCGTAGTCAGGAGGTTGCCCGCTTTGTCGTACACTTCATTTACGGGGCGGACGATTCGCGCATACTCCGCATCGCTCAGCCGAATGGCATCAAGCTGCTTGGGGTTCGAAATGCCCACCCACCAAGCATCAAAAGATCCTGGGTCGTCCGGCGTGGTGATTGATAGTTCCATGGAACCAGCATTAGCCGATCCCCCGGTGTCGGTAGAAATTGAATAGAGTGCCTGCAGTTCATCCCGGGAGGTCAGGTAGCCCGCGACATACTGCCGAAGCTTCGTGTGCACTTGGCGGAATTTTTTTCGTGGACCATACACTCCGACCTCGATGGCTGCCGGATCTTCGGGATCCCCGTAGATATTGAGTTCCACATCTTTGTTAATCCGGAAGGATTGGTATGGGATATTGCGGAATTCTCCACTGTCGATCACCGTGGCCGGGATCTGCTCAAAGGTTTTGATTTTATCCTGCAACCGGAGATCATTCACGATCACACGCCATGGCGGTAGGGAACCTCGGCGTTGCATCGCGGTGAAATAAATCGATTCATCCGACTCATCCTGAATGCGGATGACGTCGGATTTCGAGACAGTCACTTCCGTAAGTGGCGTTTGGATCGTAACCGTGTCGCTTGTATTGTGGACGATCAGCCCTTGGTAACGGCGCCCGTCCTTCATGACAACGGTGTCGGGGGTCATCGAATCGGTCTCTGCAGCGAGCGGACTTAATGCAATTGCGACTATTGCGAAAGCGGGAAGAAGAGTGGATTTTGAATTCATGGTTGCAGATGGCGTCCGAGTGCGCCATTAACCTTCCACAATCATCCATGAGAAGCAACTCCGCCGTCATCTCTCTTTCTGTCATCTCCATTATTTTAGCGGGGTGCGTTCTTCCCCCTAGTGCCCCGCCGTCAAAAGCGGTATTCTCTGGAACTCCGCTCAAGTCCGAAAAAACATTCTGGTGGGGCACATCCACTGCGACCTATCAGAACGAGGATCGTGGTGTGCCGCGGGACTCCCCAAATTATTTTAAAACTGACTGGGATCTGTTTGGCGAGGAGGGAAGTGCGCCGGTGCGTGGCGAGGAGGCAACATTCTCATGGACGCATTTTGATAAAGATCTTGCGGCATTGAAAAAACTGGGAGTCTCACACTTCCGCTTTGGTGTGGAGTGGGCACGCATCGAGCCGAAACCGGGCGTGATTAATCAGGCGGCGCTGGATCGTTATGTCCAGATGGCACGGAAACTTCGAGCAGCGGGTATTGAGCCCGTGGTCACGCTGTGGCATTTTACCTTCCCGGGCTGGCTTTATGACACAGCCCGAAAGGGTCGTTCGAACTTCCTGAATCCAGACATGTTGCCCGCGTGGCGTGCCCATGTAGAACGCGTGGTAAGCGCGATGAAAGACGACGTACGGATCTGGGTGCCGCAGAATGAACCCAACGGAGCGCTCCAACTGGGATATATTGCGGGTCATTGGCCGCCGGGTCTGCTGCTTCGACCCCTGGCTTACAAAAAGGCGATGCGTGCCGGAGTCACTATGTTCCGGGACGCATCAGATATTATTCACAAACTGCGGCCCGATGCCTTGGTGATGGGCATCTATTCCCTGCCGCATTGGCGCAAAAACCGCCTCCAAGACCCGACCTACCTCGTCTATAATATCGTTCAACGTCAAAATTTTGACCACCTTGATCAGGTAGCGGATAAAATGGATCTCATCGGTGTGAATTATTATTATTCGCA
>JBGSMR010000442.1:0-1853 GCA_041740065.1 Chthoniobacterales bacterium | reverse complement strand
CTTCCGGGCTCGTATGTCGGACCACATCCACCCTGAATTTCACCGCTTTCTCAGCCAAAACGAAAAAGAATCCCATCTCGCCCAGCGCGGGGTGGTCGTTTGGATGACCGGACTTTCCGGATCTGGAAAGTCAACCATCGCCAATGCGGCGGAGCGGCAATTGCATCAGGCGGGCCGCATGACCGTGATTCTCGATGGCGACAATCTTCGGACCGGGCTGAATTGCGACTTGGGATTTTCAGATTCCGATCGCAAGGAAAACATCCGCCGCACGGCCGAAGTGGCAAAACTCTTCGCCTCCCAGGGAGTCATTACTTTCGTGTCCCTGATCACCCCGAAGAACGCATTCCGCCATGTCGCACGGGATATCATAGGCCCTGGCTACCACGAAATTTATATCCGCGCGTCATTTGAGCAATGTGCGGCTCGCGATCCCAAGGGGCTCTACAAAAAAGCCGCGGCGGGGCAAGTTAGCAACTTCACGGGTAAAGACAGCGGATTCGAGGAACCGGATTCCGCTGAACTTGTACTCGACACCGGATCGCAGTCTGTGAATGAATGCACGACTCGTTTGATCGCATATCTGAAACCTCGGATCGATCATGGCTCGTCGAAACCCATCGATGAGACGAAATAGAGAATTTAGTTTATGCCGGATTACCATCTTACTCATCTCGATCAACTAGAGGCCGAGGCCATCTTTATTTTACGTGAAACTGCGGCGCAGTTTCGCAAACCAGCGCTATTATTTTCAGGTGGCAAAGATTCGATTGTGATGGCGCATCTGGCTCGCAAGGCATTTTGGCCGTCACGGATGCCATTCCCCTTGGTGCACATTGATACGGGCCACAATTTCCCAGAGACGATGACCTACCGGGACGAGTTTGTGAGCTCGCTTGGGGCAGATTTGGTGGTGGGATCGGTACAGCAATCCATTGATGCGGGCCGCGTGGTTGAGGAAAAAGGGATAAACGCTTCCCGCAATAAACTCCAGACGGTGACCCTGTTGGACACCATCGCAGAACATGGATTCGATGCGTGCCTTGGTGGAGGACGGCGCGATGAAGAGAAAGCGCGCGCGAAGGAGCGGTTTTTTTCTCATCGCGATGAATTTGGCCAGTGGGACCCTAAAAACCAACGCCCGGAGCTGTGGAATCTATTCAATGGGCTCAAGAGCGAGGGTGAACATTTCCGCGTTTTTCCGCTCTCAAACTTCACCGAAATGGATGTGTGGATGTATATACAGCGCGAAAATATCCCCTTGCCATCACTTTATTTCTCTCACGAGCGCGATGTTTTTCCGCGTGGCGGCAGCTTGCTTGCGGTCACTGATTTTATCACGGTTCAACCGACAGAGTCCGTGCGACGAATGATCGTGCGGTTCCGGACAATTGGAGATGCAACCTGCACGGGTGCCGTAGAAAGTGTGGCTGCCACGCTCGATGATATCATTGCCGAGGTCGCGGCATCCCGTGTTACGGAACGGGGAACCCGCACAGATGACAAACGCTCGGAGACGGCAATGGAAGATCGGAAGCGCGAAGGGTATTTTTAATTCGCACCAGCCGCACAACTAAAACGACTATGGACATCTTACGTTTTACCACGGCCGGCTCGGTCGATGATGGAAAATCCACGCTCATTGGACGCCTGCTTTATGACTCGAAGAGCATCTTTGAGGATCAAATGGAGGCTATGGAGGAAAGCTCGAAGCGCCGCGGTGATGCCGTGGTTGATCTGGCGCTTCTGACGGATGGCCTAAAGGCCGAACGCGAACAGGGCATCACCATTGATGTAGCTTACCGATATTTCGCTACCCCAAAACGGAAGTTTATCATCGCCGACACGCCGGG
>JBGSMR010000424.1:0-2611 GCA_041740065.1 Chthoniobacterales bacterium | reverse complement strand
GTTTCAAAGATCATTTTGAGCATGCGCTTCCAGAGTTCGATCGCTGGAACTTCTTTGGAGAAGATCGTGCCCTCCTTGGCGAGATGCTCGTAATGGGTATAACGCTCCTCAAATTTACGGCCGTAGAGTTCGTGCAGATCGGGTGTCTCATTGGATCGGAAAAGCGTCCAATTCTGACGTCCTTCCATCCGCTTCATGAACAAATCGGGAATCCAATTCGCGGTGTTCATGTCATGCGTCCGGCGGCGTTCGTCGCCCACATTTTTCCGAAGTTCCAAAAAGTCCTCGATGTCGTTATGCCATGTTTCTAGGTATGCGCATCCAGATCCCCTTCGCTTTCCACCTTGGTTTACAGCAACGAGTTGGCCGTTATGGAGCTTGAGAAATGGGATCACGCCTTGGCTTTCGCCATTCGTCCCTTGGATGTAGCTGCCGGTGCCGCGGACACTTGTCCATGATCCGCCCAAGCCACCCGCCCATTTCGAGAGGTAGGCATTTTCCGCAATCCCCCGCTGCATGATCGACTCGATGCTGTCGTCGACTTTGTAGAGATAGCAACTCGAAAGCTGGCTGTGAGGAGTGCCCGAGTTAAACAACGTGGGTGTAGAAGAACAAAACCGCCGACCCTTGTAGAGCGTGTAGAGTCGGATGACCCAATCCTCGCGATCCTTTGGTTCTTCGATAAAGAGTCCCATGGCGACACGCATCCAGAAAAACTGCGGTGTTTCAATCCGACGTGCCTGTTTGGATGTCTTGTCGATGATGAGATAGCGATCGTACATCGTTTGCACGCCCAGATAGTCGAAATCGAGGTCGGCAGAGGGATCAAACGCGTCGGCAAGTTTATCAAGATCGTATCCGAGGAGTTTAGGGCTCAGGCGTTCAATCGTGACGCCATGGCGAAGATAGCTCTTGAATGCCACGCGGTGGGCCTCTTTTAGCCCTTCGATCCCGTCGCGGGTGATGTGCCATCCCAGCACCTCCTCGTAAATGTAGGTCAGGAGCATTCGGCCAGCGAATTTGGCGAAATCCGCATCACGTTCCATGAGGACGCGCGCGTTCATGATGATGATACGCTTCAGATCATGTTCGGAAACTTCGGTGCCAATGGATCGGCGGAGTTCGCGTTCGATCTCCGCCGCATCAAGGCATAAATCCAGACCGATGCTGGAGAATTGAATCCGCTTTTTAAGTTCCGATCCATCCCAGAAAACACTCTGCCCGTCGCTGGTGCGGACAACAATGAGCGAATCCTGACTCGCCTCCTCTGATGGGGCGGTGAGGGCGCTGTCTTCCCGCTGGCGGGTGCGATAGGCCCGATATAGGATGTAGCTTTCGGCCACTTTAAAATACCCCTGGCGCATGAGTTCCTCTTGGACCATGTCTTGCACGTCTTCGATGTGCACAAATGCCTGATCGCTGAAGCGTACACGTTCGGTGAGTGCACGGGTGATAGATACGGCCGCACCGGCATTTTCCCGCACCGAGAGAAACGCCTTCCGCACCGCGATCTCGATCTTGTTTTCATTCCACGGGACAACCAGGCCATTGCGCCGGATCAATCGCACGCTCACGGGGATGCCCGCGCGGTCATGGGAGATTTCGATATCGCCTCCGCCTTTGACGGATCGATTGAAAACAAGGCTTTTTGCGACGTCGTGCGCGTCGTTTTCGATGAGCGCTTTTTCGATGAGGAGCGAGAGATCGTTTTCTGAAAGCTTGAGGGATCGGCCCTCTGTGACCTGAATCGCCAAGCTCTCTGCGACCGAATGCGCTACATTTGCCACAAATCCCCGATTTTTTTCCGTGAAGATGTCCTCTTGCTCCCGCGAGAGCAAAAGGTCCGTGAGCGCACTACCGATGTCATCGGCAACGTCCGCAAGGCTGAATGTCCGCTCCTGACCGCTGCGGGTCACAAGCACACCGGAGTGGATTGGGGCGGCGTCCTCGGGTTCCAACGCATCGCGCCATGCGAAGCCCGGTTTCTGAGTCCGTGGTTTGGTGACTACCGACTTCAGTGCAAGGTCTTCTTCGAGTGAGATGCGTGGAATCATGGCGGTGGTGGTGTGGTGCGGGCTGTGGATGCTGGGGTTATTTTAAGGGGAACAGGGTGCCTACAAATCGTCGTCGGAGACGGAGGTGAGTGAGGAAGCTTTGCGATATTCGGTGACCCGGCCTTCGAAGAAATTTTGTTCCTTCTTAATATCCATCATCTCTGCCAACCAGGGCAGGGGGTTTTCAATGGGGCCGTTGAGCGGTGCGAGGCCGCATCCCTCCAGCCGGCGATCGCCAATGTAATCAATGTAGGAGAGAAATTCCTCTTTGGTGAGTCCCACTGCGGTGACAGGCAGGCAATCGCTGATAAAATCTTTTTCCAACCGGACGGCTTCTTGCATGGTTGAACGGAGCTCCTCTTGGAATTCTTCGGTCCAGATGTCTTGGTTTTCCTCAATGAGATCCATGAACAAATTGCGGAATACTTCGATGTGATTCGATTCGTCGCGCAGCGTGTAGCGGAACATCTCACCAATCCCGCGGAATTTATTCTGACGGTAAAGTGCAAGCACCATCCCGAATAAGCCATAAAACTGCGTGCCTTCCATGCATTGAC
>JBGSMR010000420.1:0-5884 GCA_041740065.1 Chthoniobacterales bacterium | reverse complement strand
GTTCCGGTGACTCCGGACGGAGGGCTGAAGTTTGATGATGGAGTTTCCGAGCCGGGAAAATACGTCGAGATGCGGGCGGAGATGAATGTGTATTGCCTCATTTCCAATTGTCCTCAGCTCAATAACCCGTGCAATGCATACAACCCCACGCCCATAGAAGTGCTTGTTTGGGATTAGTGGATGCCGGGCGATAAAATCCAAGCACGAAGGCAGGGCAATTCAATGATCGAAGGAAATCAAAAAATTCTTATCGCGAACCGCGGCGCAATTGCCTGTCGGATTGAGCGCACGATTCGGGCCATGGGAATGGCATCGGTGGCGGTGTATTCCGATGCAGACGCAGACTCCTTGCATGTCCGGGGCGCTGATGAATCGGTGGCGATTGGCGGATCAGCTCCGGCCGTGAGTTATTTGGATGCGGCGAAGATTTTAAATGCGGCAAAACACACCGGAGCCACAGTCGTCCATCCGGGGTATGGATTCCTCAGCGAAAATGCGGACTTCGCCGAAGCGTGTGAACGGGAGGGTGTGGCATTTGCAGGGCCCACCCCGGATCAGATCCGGAAATTCGGATTGAAAAACACCGCGCGGGACGTCGCTAAAGCTTGCGGCGTACCGCTGCTGCCGGGCACCGATTTGCTCGAAAGCGCAGATGAGGCGGTCGTGGCTGCGGAGGTCCTCGGTTTTCCTGTCATGCTAAAAAGCACGGCAGGCGGTGGCGGCATCGGGATGCAGGTGTGTCGCAGCGAGACGGATCTGCGGGATGCTTACGAAAGCGTGCGCCGATTGGGCGAAGCGAATTTTCGTGACGGCGGGATGTTTCTCGAGAAATTCGTCGAGCATGCCAGACACGTCGAAGTGCAGATTTTTGGCGATGGTGCAGGACGGGTCGTGACGTTAGGCGAACGCGACTGCTCGGCGCAACGGCGCAACCAGAAGGTCCTCGAAGAGACACCGGCCCCGGGACTGGCTGATGGTGTCCGGCATGCGTTGTGGCTGGCTGCGCGGACACTTGGCGAAGCGGTGAATTATCGTTCTGCAGGAACAGTCGAGTTTCTTTACGATGCCGGGTCCGAAGCGTTCTATTTCCTCGAAGTGAATACCCGTCTTCAAGTCGAGCATGGTGTTACCGAAGCGGTGTTTGGTGTGGATCTCGTCGAATGGATGGTCCGGCTGGCGCTCGGGGATTCCAGGTTTTTGGATGGCTTTGATCGCCATTCGTCCGGAGCCTCCATCGAGGCACGGGTGTATGCCGAAATGCCGGCCCGGAATTTTCAACCCAGCACGGGGGTTGTGACGCATGTCCAGTGGCCGCCCGGGGTTCGCGTGGAAACATGGGTCGAAACAGGCACAGAAGTGTCCGCGTTTTATGATCCGATGCTCGCAAAGATTATTGCGACCAGAGCCACACGCTCGGATGCGTTGCAGCAGTTGCGCAAGGCGCTTGCTGCGATGGAACTCTACGGGGTGGAGTCGAATCATGCTTTTTTGCAGGCTATTCTGGACACACCAGATTTTGCGGCAGGGGGGATCACGACTGGGTTTCTGAGCCGGTTTGATTTTCGTCCCTGCGTCGTCGACGTGCTGGACGGTGGTATCGAAACCCTCGTGGTGGATGATCCCGGCCGCGTCGGGTATTGGCACGTTGGTGTGCCACCTTCTGGACCATTTGATGCAAGGAGTTTTCAGATAGCTAACCGACTGCTGGGAAATCCCGAGGATGCTGCAGGATTGGAAATGACCGTGCGCGGGCCTGTGTTGCAGTTCCAGACGGATACGACGATCGCCGTTGCCGGAGCCGGGATGGGAGCCAGCATCGATGGGAATCCGCTTCCCCATGGAAAAGCGATCCGCGTGCGCTCAGGGCAAACGTTTCGCACTTCCGACGCAACCGGACCGGGTCTGCGGGCCTACCTCTGCGTGCGTGGTGGATTGGACGAAGCCAAATACCTCGGTAGTCGTACGACTTTCCGACTCGGACAGTTTGGCGGGCATTCTGGCCGGGCGTTGCGCGCGGGGGATGTGTTGCGATTGCAGGTCGGCTGTGATGCAACCATAGATCCGCTGGATGGCTCACCAGAAGCGGCTTTTCCGACTGCGGGCGATTGGACTATCGGCGTGTCCTATGGTCCCCATGGGGCGCCAGATTTTTTCACCGACGCCGATATCACGATGTTTTTCGAGACTGCATGGGAAGTGCATTACAATTCCTCTCGCACGGGAGTCCGCTTGATTGGCCCAAAACCCCAATGGGCCCGACCAGACGGCGGCGAGGCAGGACTACACCCGTCCAATATCCACGACAATGCCTACCAAGTCGGAGCGATTGATTTCACGGGCGACATGCCAATCATACTAGGACCCGACGGCCCCAGCCTCGGCGGATTTGTCTGTCCGGCGACGATTCTCCAATCCGAGTTTTGGAAAGTCGGGCAACTTCGACCTGGAGATCGCATCCGGTTTCATCCGGTCGCGCTGGGCGGCGAAACCGCACCGGATGATGCGGCACTTTTGCCTAAGGCCATCGAGCCGATATTCACTCCAGCAGCAACTTCGAGCGGGCCACGAGTTGTCTATCGCCGGCAAGGTGACAGCGGAGTCCTCGTCGAATACGGAGACATGGTGCTTGATTTGCATTTGCGGTTCCGAGTGCAGGCGTTGGTTGAGGCGCTGCAGGCAGCGGGCGCGGATGGGATATTGGAGCTCACCCCCGGGATTCGCTCTTTGCAGGTCCGATACGACCGCCAAACAATTTCTCACGATGCAGTATTAAATCTCCTCCGTAGCGTTGAATCCTCGCTTGGTGAAATTTCGCAGATGTCTGTGCCGACGCGAATCGTGTATCTGCCGCTTTCCTGGGACGATGAATCGACGCAACTGGCGATTCAAAAATACACGCAGTCCGTGCGCAAAGACGCACCATGGTGTCCCAGTAATATCGAGTTCATCCGGTGAATCAATGGACTCGATTCGGTGGATGCCGTGCGGGATATTGTTTACTCGGCGAGCTACTTGGTCATGGGACTGGGCGATGTTTACTTGGGCGCTCCCGTCGCCACACCGCTCGATCCCAGACACCGTCTCGTGACTACAAAATACAACCCCGCGCGCACGTGGACACCGGAAAACGCGGTGGGAATCGGCGGCGCGTACATGTGCATTTATGGAATGGAGGGGCCGGGTGGATATCAATTTGTGGGTCGCACCGTGCCGGTCTGGAATCGGTATCGACAAACGAAATCTTTCGTGGATGGTTGTCCCTGGCTGCTCCGTTCGTTTGATCAAATCCGTTTTTATCCGGTCAGTCACACCGAACTTGGAGCACTCCGAAGGGACATGCTCACGGGAAGATTTGAACCGGTGATCGAGCCCTGTGAATTTCGCCTTGCCGACTACGATCGATTTCTTGAGGCCGAAGCGGATTCCATTGCGCGATTCCGATCTAAGCAGCGCACGGCGTTTGCCGAAGAACGGGAGCGGTGGCGTTTAGCAGGAGAGGACCTAGTCGCTGATTCTGGGGAATCAACTCCTGTCGCAGCACCCTCGCAGATTCCAGACGGTTGCCGGTCAATCAATAGCCCGACCGCGGGGAATTTATGGAAGATCCTTGTTTCTGCCGGGCAATCCGTCTCAGCAGGAGATGTCGTGGCCATTGTGGAAAGTATGAAAATGGAGATCTCGTGCACCGCTCTGGATGCCGGCGTGGTCGAGGTGTTGCTTGCCAATGAAAGCAGTCCACTCGCGCAGGGTCAGGCAATTCTCGCACTAAAACCAAAGCCATGAATCTAAACATCACATCATTGCTGGAAGGCTATCGCTCAGGAGAAATGACACCATCGGCGATGCTGCGGAGCATTGCACCAAGCCTCGATCAGGACCCGGCCGTTTGGATCCATCGATTCTCTGGTGACACACTCGACGAGCGGGCAAGGGAACTTGAAGCGAGAGGGCCTGAGGGTTTGCCTCTTTATGGGATCCCTTTTGCGGTGAAGGATAATATCGATGTCTTCGGCCTGCCCACGACGGCAGCGTGTCCAGCATTTTCCTACCTGCCCGAAGCGGATGCCTATGTCGTTCGTCGCTTGCTTGACGCCGGGGCAATCTGCATCGGAAAGACAAATCTCGATCAGTTTGCAACGGGTCTCGTGGGAGTTCGGTCCCCGTATGGAGTTCCAAAGAACGCAATAAATGCGGCATACATTCCCGGTGGTTCGAGTGCAGGCTCAGCGGTTGCAGTTGCATCCGGGTTGGTTTCTTTTGCTCTTGGAACGGACACGGCTGGCTCCGGGCGTGTCCCCGCAGCGTTCAATAACATCGTGGGCTGTAAACCCACGCGGGGACTGCTCAGCACGTCGGGAGTGGTGCCTGCGTGCCGTAGTTTGGACTGTGTATCGATCTTTGCAACAAGCGCAACTGACGCGCATGCGGTGCTTCGCGTAACCGCCGATTTCGATGCAAATGATGCCTACGGACGACGGAACCCAAGGCCTCCGCAAAGACAGATATCGCGCATCGGAATTCCGCAGCCCGCGCAACTGGAGTTTTTCGGAAATAGCGGCTATTCCCAGTGCTGGGACCGTGCCGTAGCGTCTCTTAGCGAGCGGGGATTCGAAATTATAATGATTGATTTTTCGCCTTTCCGTAATGCCGCCAAGTTGCTCTACGAAGGGCCATGGGTAGCCGAGCGATATCTGGCTACCCGGAAGCTTTTCGATTCCAATCCAGACGCATTTCACCCGGTCACACGTGCCATCATCGCCGGCGGAAAAAATGGCACGGCAGCTGAGGCCTTCGAGGCGCAATATCGATTGGCTGCCCTGCGTCGCCAAACGGAGATGCTGTGGGATGCGGTCGATGCCCTGTGCACTCCTACCGCGGGAACGATCTATCGGGTGGACGAGGTTGAAGCGGATCCGATCCAGCTCAATTCAAACCTTGGACACTACACCAACTTCATGAATCTCTTGGATCTATGCGGTCTTGCGGTGCCTGCGGGATTTGATCTTCAAGGTCTCCCGTTTGGAATTTCTTACGCAGCACCTCCATTTCAAGACGAAGCCCTGCTTGCGTTAGCGACCGGGGAACCATTGACGTCGGATGAATTTCATATCGCCGTGTGTGGCGCTCATATGACGGGGCTTTCTCTCAATCATCAGCTGACGTCGCGAGGGGGCCGATTTATCAGCCAAGCCTCCACCGCTCCCGTCTATCGCATGGTCGCATTGGATGAAATGCGTCCCGGCTTGGTGCGCGTAGGATCAGAGGGCGCTCCCGTGGAGTTGGAAATCTGGAGTTTGCCGATACAGTCGGTAGGGAGTTTCCTTGCCGGCATTCCGTCCCCCCTCGGTCTCGGGCGAGTGTTGTTAGACGATGATTCCGACGTCTGTGGGTTCGTCTGTGAATCGTTGGCAATGTCCGGAAAACGCGACATCACTTCCCTCGGAGGCTGGCGGCAATTTCTCGCAGAGCGTGCACTTCCCAGCTGAATGCCACGGAATTTTCCGGGCAGGCTGGAAAGGCGTTAAGATAAGGCCGGTTCGGGAGGTTTGCCGTGCAGGGAAGTGGCCCGTCTCGGAGCGGAGGTTGGTGAGAGTGAGCATTTCATCGATGAGAAACTCAGACATCCTGACTTCTTGGGAAAACGGATGATCTAATTGGGCGGTCAACGAGGCGGAGGTTAGTCCCCGGATAGATGGTTTCGGTGATATTGAAGTTAAGACCGGTGCTGATTGAGTGGCTGGTTTGGGACGCGTCGCCACGTTCTAAAACAGCCGGAAAATGGCACGGAAACGAGTCCAACGGGCCTCTCAGTCATTCCAGATTCACCCTGAATCCGTGCCGACTTTAACTCCACTGCACGAGTTCGGCATCCAGAACCAGATCG
>JBGSMR010000415.1:0-3086 GCA_041740065.1 Chthoniobacterales bacterium | reverse complement strand
CAGGCAAATGACCGGATTTATCCTCATGAGCGGTGCGGATGCGATCGTCGTAGATTCTGAAGTGGACAACTCGGATGCCAGCACAGACGTCGCGTTGGGGTTTGTCGGCTCATCACGGGTCAGCGCGCGGTTCGCCGAAAGCGATACGCAAAATTTCAACAACAACGGAAAGTCTGCATCGGAAGCTGTGACTGCATACTCCGAGTGGTATGAGAACCAGGGGATTCCCTCGGAAAATGGATTCACTCCGCAGCCCGATCCAAATCCTTTTCCGACACCGGATATCAACCCCAGCCCGACTCCGTTTCCCACGCCCACGCCAGATCCCTTCGGATTCTAAGTGAGGCGGTTTTTACCTCGCCCACACGTCGCCTTCACCAGGAGCGAACCATCGTGTGGTGGTCACTTTTTGGCGCGTGTAAAATCCGACCCCTTCCCTGCCCTGCATATGAAGGTCCCCAAAAAACGAATCATTCCATCCGCTGAAGGGGAAAAATGCCATCGGAGCGGGAACGGCGACGTTGATGCCGACCATCCCTGCATTGATTCGATGCTTAAACTCGCGTGCGGAGCGTCCAGAGTTGGTGAAAATGGCGGCACCGTTGCCGTAGGCAGACTGGTTTGCGCATTCGATTGCTGCATCTAAGTTATCGGCTCGCATCACATTGAGGACGGGACCAAAGATTTCTTCGGATGAAAACGACATCCCTGAATCCACCTGATCAAGAATCGTTGGTCCTACATAAAACCCTCCAGGAGCGTTGGCAACCTGCACGCCACGGCCATCGGTGAGAATACGAGCCCCCTCCCCGACACCTTGGTCGATCAGTTGCACCACGCGGTCCCGGTGAGCCGCCGTGATTACCGGGCCCATGTGCGCACCCTCATCGCGAAATGCGGCCCCTACCCGCAGCGCGCGCGCCGCAGCAGCCAGATCCGGTAATACGCGTTCGCCGGCTTCGCCAATTGCGATAGCAGTAGATCCCGACATGCAACGTTCGCCGGCACATCCAAATGCGGCCTCTACCAATCCACGCACAGATTCGGAGACTGTGGCATCGGGCATGATGAGGATGAAATTTTTTGCTCCCCCCGCCGCTTGGACGCGTTTGCCACGGCGAGTTCCCGTTTCATAGATATATTTTGCCACCGGCGTTGACCCGACAAATGAAACTGCCTGCACGGTGGGATGATCGAGCAATGCATCCACGACTGCTCGCCCGCCATGAACGAGGTTGAGAACGCCCGGCGGGAGCCCCGCGTCGTCCAACAACTCAGCGAGTCGCATCGCCGTGAGCGGGACTTTCTCACTCGGCTTTAGAACAAATGTGTTTCCACAAGCAATCGCGAGCGGAAACATCCAAAGGGGAACCATCGCCGGAAAGTTGAACGGAACTATTCCCGCACAGACACCGAGGGGAAAGCGAATCGCTTCACAATCAATGCCGCGAGCCACATCAGGAAGGGCTTCACCCATGAGTAGACTCGGCGCGCCGCACGCGTACTCGACCATTTGAATCCCTCGACGCAGATCGCCCCGCGCCTCACTGCGGGTTTTGCCATGCTCAGTGGAGATGATTGTTACGATCGCCTCGAATTCCTGCTCGAGGAGCGTCTTATAACGGAAAAGAATCCCTGCGCGATCGATCGCTGGAGTCGATGCCCATCCGGGAAATGCTTCGCTGGCAGCGGCGACGGCTCCCGCTACATCGTCCGAAGATCCCACCGGCACGGAAGCAATGACCTCACCCAAAGCCGGGTTATAAACAGATGTTGTTTCCGATCCAGTCGAATACACCGGCTCTCCGCCGATCCAGTGAGGGCATACTTTCATCCGTGGTATTCTTTCAATTGCCGCACCGGTCAGCGAGACAAAGCGTCTGATTGAGCGACAAATTCGTCGCCGGTCCACTCGCTGTCCGCCTTGATCATTTTTTTCGCTTTCGCCTCTGCTTCTGCGTCCTTGCGTTCACGTTGGCGACGCACAAGGTCCGCGTGGGTGGTGAAGTAAGGGAGACTTGCGCCCTTGAAATCGCCGAGGGAGTTAAACCCATGACTTTCCATAAATTCCAGCAATTCCTCGCACATCGGTTTTACACAACCGTACCCTGCCTTCATCACACCCGTGCACACTTGCACCGTGTCGCTCCCGAGGAGGATAAACTGCGCTGCGTCTGTGCCAGATTCAATGCCGCCCATACCGGACAGCGTGCGGCCCGGAAAGTCCTGTGCGATCAGGGTAGCCACTTCCATGCACATGCGGAGTGCGATGGGACGCACGGCTTTAGATGAATATCCACCCGGCGTGGAATACCCTTCGACGCTGGGCTCCGGGCGGAGTGTTTCGAGGTTCACGCCCATGACACTGCGGATGGTATTGATCGCGGTAATGCCGTGGCACCCCGCACCGAGGGCAGCCCTGCTCGGGTCCTCGATTCGAGTGATATTGGGTGTCATTTTTGCCCAAACCGGCGTTTTTGCGGCGGACATCACCCAGGAGCAAACTTCCGTCAGCACATCCGGGTCCTGCCCCATGGCAGCGCCCATCTTCCGTTCGGGGAGTCCGTGCGGACACGAAAAATTCAGCTCGAATGCATCGACTCCCGCGGCTTCGCATCGCTCGATGATTTCGATCCACGCATCACGATCAAATTCCTCCATGATTGATGCAATGAGAATCCCTTCCGGAAAAGCATCTTTGACTTGTTTGAATTCTTCGAGCCAAACCTCAATCGGCCGGTCACTGATGAGCTCAATGTTTTCCCATCCAATCACCTCGGAGCCATCGCGCGATTTCAGTTTAGCGTAGCGCGGCGTGACGTTGACCACCTTACTTGCATCCAGGCTGACCGTCTTGGCAATCACTCCGCCCCATCCCTCGCGAAATGCGCGATTAATGACATTCATGTTTGTCCCTGGAGGCCCGGAAGCGATAAGGAACGGATTGGGAAACTTCAATCCGTCAACAGTCGTAGCAAGAGTAGCCATAAATGATATCGTTAGAGTGCAGGTGCAAAGCGAAGTAGAACTGGCGAAGCAAATTTAACGCCAATCCGGAAGAATACCGAAAGCAGCTGCTCAGGTCA
>JBGSMR010000405.1:0-7165 GCA_041740065.1 Chthoniobacterales bacterium | reverse complement strand
CGACCTGATCCACCGTGATTTCGTCGTTCCGTCGGACGACGGGCTCCGCGCCGAGTTCGCCGAAGTATTGAACCAGGTTGTAGGTGAACGAGTCGTAGTTATCGATGACGAGAAGCATGGAAATATGGGATGCAGATGATGTTCAGGGCAACGATAGGCGGGCTAACGTCGAAAATCCACTTTTGCCCGATCAATTGCGCGCATCGCGGCCATCGCCTTATTCTGGCTTTCTTGGTATTCGCCCTCAGGCGTCGAATCTGCAACGACTCCGCCGCCGGACTGGACGTATGCGACGCCGTCTTTCAACACAACCGTCCGCAGTGCAATACACGAGTCGAGGTTTCCATCGAATCCAAAATACCCCACCGCGCCAGCATAGACGCAGCGTTTGCTCTTTTCCAGCGAGTTGATGATCTGCATGGCCCGCACTTTGGGTGAGCCGGAAACAGTGCCGGCAGGGAAGGTCGCACGCATCACATCAAAAGCAGAGCAGCCTTGCGCCAACTCTCCCGTCACGTGGGATACGATGTGCATGACGTGGCTGTATCGCTCAACAGTCATGAAATCTGATACGACAACCGAAGAAAATTCCGCGATCCTGCCGACATCATTGCGGGCGAGGTCCACAAGCATCAGGTGCTCCGCACGCTCCTTGGGATCTGCAAGTAGGTCTGCTTCCAGGTTGTTGTCTTCGCTGGTTGTTTCGCCGCGTTTGCGGGTGCCGGCGATCGGACGGATCTCGACCTTTCGGTTGGTGACACGCACATGGACTTCCGGAGAGCTCCCAACCAAGGAAAATCCATCCTCGATTCTCAGGCAAAATAGATACGGCGAGGGATTGACAACCCGCAGAGAGCGATAAAGGTCCATGGCGCTGCCATCGAATTTCATTTCAAATCGCTGCGACGGCACGAACTGGAAGATGTCGCCCGCGCGGATAAATTCCTTTCCCGCTTCGACCATGGCGAAATATTCCTCCCGGGTCGTATTGCAACGGACCTCCGAGGGTTCGCCGGTTACCTCCGGGAACATCGGTCTGAGGCTCAACGATGCAGAAAGTTTTTCGAGTGTTTCATGAATCCGCCGAACGGCATCCGCATACGCTGCTTCGGTTTTGCCGTTCTCGAGGAACGCATTGGCCATGACTTTGATCTGGCGACGCCGGTGGTCAAACGCGATCACTGTGTCGGCGAGGTGAAAGACCATGTCGGGCACACCGAGTTCGTCTTTCGGTGGCGCGGGCACCACGGGTTCAAACCACCGCACGGAATCATATGCCAAATACCCCACCGCCCCACCGCGAAAGACCGGCAGGCCCGGTTGGGGAGCGATGCGGTAGCCGCTCATTAGTTTTTCCAATTCTGCAAACGGATCAGAGGTCGTGGTGAATTCCTCGACGCCATCGAGACTTTCCAGTCGGACTCTGTGGCCGCGTGCCGTCAGCTTCCAGCGGGCTCCGACACCTAGGAATGAATACCTCCCGACATGATCACCCTGCTCGGCGGATTCAAACAGAAATCCTGGTAAAGTCTCGCCCAGTTTGGCAAATGCCGTGACCGGAGTGTCCAAGTCTGCGACGACGTCGCACCAGACTGTCACCACATTGTAGTCAGCCGCGAGATGTTGAAACTCGTCAAAAGAGGGATGTACGGGTGGTCGCATGGATAGGGATTCTGAGGAACGGCCTGCCGTCTTGGTGCGGGACGGGAGTCGTAAGTCGCGCGTGCGCTAGGTTTGTCCAGCTGGCACGCAACCGGTTGCTAGAACTGCACCTTGGGTGCCTCGCGCTCGGCGGCATTTTCAATCTGAAACAATTCCGCGGCTGAGAAATTAAACATGCCAGCTACAATGTTGGTCGGAAATACTTCCCGCTTCGTGTTGTATGCCATCACCGAGTCATTATACGCCTGCCTTGCAAACGAGACTTTATTCTCCGTGGAGGTGAGTTCCTCGGTGAGCTGCATCATGTTTTGATTTGCCTTGAGGTCCGGGTAGGCCTCGGCCACGACCATGAGGCGACCCAGCGCGCCAGTTAGCCCGGCCTCTGCGGATCCGAGGGCTTTCATCGCGGAGGGATCTCCCGGATTAGCGGCAGCTTGTTGGCCCGCTCCCATCGCCGCGGTGCGTGCCGCTGTCACGGCTTCGAGCGTGCCGCTCTCGTGTTTGAGATAGGCCTTCGCTGTCTCAACCAAATTGGGAATCAAGTCGTAGCGGCGCTTCAATTGCACGTCGATCTGAGCGAATGCATTTTTGAAGCGGTTGCGGAGAGTAACAAGCCCGTTATACTGGCTAACAAAAAATAAGCCGACTAACGCCACGAGCACCACGAATCCAATGAGAATACCAATCGCTGTCATATGGCGCACATTGCCCGGTCTAGGAGCTTCGCGCAATTCGTAAATGCACCTGCTGAAAATTTGCCGGGGCGTATTTTTACCTCGTTTTATCTTGCGGATCGTGTTTCACCAATCGGGTCAATGACGCAAAAAACTGCCATTCTGTTTGATCTCGACGACACGCTCATCATCGATGAAGTGATCTCGCGTGAAGTTTTCGCCAAGGTGTCAGATCTCGCGGCTACACGTTTCGGCGTGGATCGCGAAGCCTTCGGCCGCTCTGCCCGCAGCCACGCACGCCGTCTTTGGGGTGAGGGGCCTGCTTATGCCTACTGTCGGCGGATTGGAATAAGTGCATTTGAATGCCTGTGGGGGAACTTCACCGGGGATTCTGCAGATCTCACGCAGTTGCGCAATTGGTCGCTGGACTACCGAAAGGCAGTTTTCGACGCCGCATTCCGGGAGCTCCAGATTGAGCCTGACGAGTGCACTGCCTCTGAGCTTGCCCGTGCCTTTTACGACCAACGGCGGAAGCTCCAGCGACTCATGCCGGACGCGCGTGAGACGCTGACCCGCCTCGCAAGTAAATACAAACTCGGCCTGCTCACGAATGGCGCGCCAGATCTCCAACGGGAGAAATTACAGGCTTCCGGACTTGAGTCGTTTTTCTCTGCCGTTGCTATTTCGGGCGAACGCGATATCGGAAAGCCGCGTCCGGAGATCTTCTTCCTTCTTCTTGAGGAACTTGGCGCATCTCCTGAAGGAGCCGTTATGGTCGGCAATAGCTTGGAGCGTGACATTGCAGGAGCCCGCAATGCAGGGATCACAAATGTGTGGATCCGCGTGGCTGGTTCGGAGGAACATGACGATGTATTGCCGGACTTCACGATCGCCGGGCTGTCGGAACTTCCTACCCTTCTCGAAAAATTAGAAATTTTTGAGCAATCCATTTGACATCTGTCTTCATGCAGGGATGTTAACGCCGATATGAAAATAATCCTCGCAGCTCTCACAGTCGGCCTCTTTGCAATCTCCACATCTTTCGCTCAATGCGGCGGATGCGAAGGCAAAAAAGATGGCGAGAAAAAAGAAGGTAAAAAAGAAACTGCCACTCAGAGCGTCAAGCTCTAGTCGCGGCCTTCTGCCAGAACTTTTAAACGCGGAGTCTGATGACTCCGCGTTTTTTTTTGTTTTGTGACGCCTCCGCGTGAGGCAGTGTCATAGAGAATGGACGATCCCGATGCACTTGAGCGCAGGTGGTATACACGCTACCGTCCCGTGCGCATCGCGAAGAAGGCGCTCGATATCTTCCTGGAAATCGATGCAGAGCAACGCGCGGCCTCGTTTGGCTATTACGCGTTGTTTTCACTGGTTCCGATGATTGCACTGCTGCTCTCCTTGGGATCCTTGTTTTTCAGCGACGGGGTGGTGCATCAGGCTATTGAGGAATTTGTGCCCATGGGCAGCGCGCAGCAAGATGTCTTATGGGCAATGGTGCGCGACCTCCAGAGCGCGCGTGGGAGCGTGAGTCTGATTTCTATTTTGATTCTCTCTTGGACCTCGCTCCGGTTCTTTCAGGCTCTCGTACGAGCGGTGAATCGGGCTTGGCACACCATCGAAATCCCATGGTGGCAACTCCCGTTAAAAAACCTCGCCATGGTCGCAGTGATCGGAGGAGGTTTGCTCATGGGAGTTCTGTTTCCTGCGTTGATTCAGATCGTGATCAAGATTCTGACTACGTTGGAAGCCGTATTGGTGCATTATATACCGATTGGTCAACGGCCGGACTGGTTGCTCTTGCTCGATGCCTCTCGCTACGTTGTCGGCGGCGCTGTGCTTTTTTATACGTTTGCCATCCTCTACATGCTGGCACCGCGCTGCAAGGTGCGGTTCCGCCAGGTGTGGCTGTCCGCATTGGGCGTCACTGTAATTCTGCAGTCGGTGCAGATTGCGTTCGTCAATTATTTACCACGCATTGTGAACTACAACGTCGTCTACGGATCGGTAGGCGGAATTATGCTGCTCCTGTTGTGGATCTACGTGAGCGGCATGGTCATTATTGGAGGAGCATGCTTTTGTGCAGCCATCAGTCGAGTTGACGAGCCAGAAAGGCCAGCTACTCCATCCAGTTAAGGAAATTGAAATTCATCGAAATCATCACGGTGATTACGACCGCTGCAAACAATACTCCAAGGACAACTGCCACGGCTCCACCCAGCAAAAGCCTGCGAATGAGGACATCCTCTGCCGCATCCTGCTCTGGCGTTTGAGGGATTCGGACAATCGGTTCTTCGGGACTGGTCTTGGGCGTCATTTGGCTAAAAAATACGGGTAGCGGGTCATGCTGTCAATCGGACTTCCGGCCCCGGAGTTTGAATATGATCGGAAGACCCGGGTATTCGCGGAATGCCCGGATGCATTTCGACAGATATTGTTTGTAGCTGTCGGGAAGTTTGCGCGGATCGTTGACGAAGAGCAGGAGTTCGATGCGGCCGAAGGGACGATACTCCGGAGCGTTGAGTTGGGTCGCGTATAGGATCTTGAAACGTCGGTTCCCCCGCATCGGCGGCGGCTGTCGCACGACAGACTCCGCAATCAGCCGGTTGAGTTCGCCGGTGCCAATTTTACGCGTGGCGTGCTGACGCATCTTTTCAATCGTCGTAAATAAACGCGGAATGTTCTCGCGGTCTTTTGCCGACACGATGACCACAGGTGCGTAGTCTAAGAAAAATAGATCGCCTTGGATTTGGTCCAGTCGTGCCTTCAATGCCTCCCGCTCGGACTCGCCATCCTTCGGTTTTACCAGATCCCACTTGTTAATCACAATGATCGCGGCCCGCCGGGCGTCTTGGATCATTCCTGCGATCCGTTTATCTTGAGACGAGACGCCCTGCGATCCATCGATTACCAGCACGCACAAATCCGCGCGGGCAATCGCATTCTCCGAGCGCATCACGCTGAAAACCTCGACGGACGTATCGTGTTTTGAGCGGTGACGGATCCCGGCGGTATCAACGAGCATGAATTTATGCCCACCGTGCTCGTACGGGATATCCACGGCATCGCGCGTAGTGCCTGCGATTTCACTCACGATCGTGCGCTTGTCGTTCAGGATCGCGTTAATCAATGACGACTTGCCAACATTGGGTTTTCCGATGATTGCAATGTTCGCCACGCTGCCGCGTTCGCTGTCACCCTCATCAGCGCCGAGGTCCACAAGCCCCTCAATGCGCTCGATAAGCAGTCCCGTGCCACGGCCATGCACTGCACTCACCGGCACAGGGCTTTCAAATCCGAGTCGCGCGAAATCCACGACCATCGACTGATGTTTTTCATCATCGATTTTGTTGACTACGAGGATGACCGGTTTTCCTGCCCCGCGGATCTTCTTTGCCAGATCTTCGTCCAGTGGAGTGGATCCGTCTGGGCCATCTACGACGAACAACAACAGATCGGCGGACTCGATCGCGACGTCTGCCGCGAAATGGGTCTCTTCGGCAAAATCCGGATCGGGATCGAATCCAATCCCGCCGGTGTCAATGATGTCAAAGGGCGCGCTGCCAAGACGGCAAATCGCATTGATTCGGTCGCGAGTGACCCCCGGTTGGTCGTGGACGATGGAAATTTTCTTTCCTGCCAGACGATTAAATAAGGCAGACTTGCCGACGTTAGGTCGGCCGACGATGGCTATAGTTTTCAAGATTTTGTAACTCCTTCATTCTCGGAGTGTGTGAATTGCCTCACCCCTTGAAAAATGTATTCAATCCCGCTGATAAGCGTGAATGCACCGGCCAGCCAGATCACCGGTTCGAAATTCGGAATCTGCAGCAACACCCACGATACGGCGATCATTTGCAGCGCGGTGGCGGATTTTCCCGTCCACGTGGGGCGGACCACGAGGTTATTCCCGTGGAGTTGCACCACGGCGCATCCGGTGAGAATAACGACATCTCGAGCGATGACAAGCACAGGAAACCACAACGGCAGGGCAAAATGCCATGGGCTGATCGTTAGCGTGATAATCGCGGTAAGGAGCAATCCCTTGTCTGCGATGGGATCCAGAATTGCCCCAAGCTTGCTGGTTTCTCCAAGTTTGCGAGCAATCCAACCATCAATGGCATCCGTGGCCGCAGCCAAAATGAAAACTCCAATCGCACAATATCGGATCCATTCCTCTGGTTCGCCACCTGCCACTCCTGCCCCGTAATACGCAGCGAATAGCACGAAAACTGGAATCAGCAGAATCCGGGCAATCGTTATCTGGTTAGCAATTGTCATCGTAAATGCTCGAAGTATGGGCGGATTTTGAATTGGAGGCGAGAGATTGCAGCGCCGGAGATCACATTCAGGCGCTTTGGAATTCTGATTGGCTTACTCCGGAAAAGCCAGCTATCTTCAAACTCTATGAAAGTTTCCAAACGCGGCGAGTATGCGTTGCGCGCCCTCATTGATCTTGGTATCGCGCACGAGGCGGGCCGCCCGATGTTGCGTTTACAGGAGATTGTCACCAAGGAAAGTATTCCTTCCGCATTTCTTGAACAAATTTTTGCACAGCTCCGGGCAGCAGGCATTGTTGATGGAAAACGTGGGAAAAACGGGGGTTACTTTTTAAAAAAGCCGGCTGATACCATTTCCATGGGCCAAATTGTTCGATTGATTGATGGTCCGCTGGCACCGATTGCCTGCGTGAGCCAAACAAAATACGAGCGCTGCACGTGCCCGGATGAAGAGCATTGTGGCTTGCGAATGCTGATGCTTGATGTGCGAAATGCAATCGCTGATATTCTCGACAAATACACTTTGGGACAGGTGGTGGAAGTTACTCTTCG
>JBGSMR010000390.1:0-6063 GCA_041740065.1 Chthoniobacterales bacterium | reverse complement strand
CATGTTTGCGACTGTAACCAAACTGCTCAACAACTTCATCCAGTAACCGGCTCCGACTCTCTCGTCCACGGTTCATATAGCGTTGCCGCATGCGTGGCAGCATCTCTTCTCTCACCTTTTGACTCATCGACATTCCTTTTGGTTGTCGGTGTGATCCTTTTTGAGTCAACGTCCCTTTTTGCTCACAACTCCTTTTCTCTCCAGGGTATCAAAACTTATGAGTCAACAGGCGCCCGCAGGCAGACTCCTTGAAAAGCTGGCGCAAACGCCTTTTCGCGTAATCAGTTTCTTTGGGTCCGCGCCATTGCAGATCTTTCTGGACTCAGGATTCCTGAGCCAAGACTGCGACCTTATCGGAGACGAAACCCTGGCCTCTTTCTGCCACGGAGACGCGCTACGCGCGAAGGATCACACCGAGGTCAGAGAGATCACGGAGGAAAGCTGTAAATTTTCCCTGTTCATCCTGAAAACTCTTGTTAATCCTGTCAAAAAGATCAGCTGCATTCCCTCTTCGCGTGCTTCGCGCGATACGAATCTCAGGTGATCAATTGGACGATTTCAGCTTTGCCGATCCTTGCTTTTGCTTTACCGTCCTCGCATGAACCTGGAATTCGCAACTGAATTCACCATGGAGGACACGAAGGGCATGAAGTTCAATACCTTAGGCAAAATCAGGAGGTTCTTCGCTATTTCCAGTGGGTGAATATCAAAAGAAGCAGACTCGCGCGGAGTGCGCGAGAGCGGCCCTTCGGGCTCGCGCTGCCGCTGCCTTGCCCTGCCGGGCATTTGTGAATAATTCTCATGATTTGGAATCTACAACGCGCAAAGGCGCAGAGAATCCAGAAAGAATGAGAGAGAACAACATTGTTTATGAGGTTATTCTGGCTCGCGAACTGTCCGATCATGGGTTGAAGGTGGAGCGGATCTTGCCGGTCCATAAGAAGCAGGTGCAGACCTATCTGCGATTGACCACCGGCTTGAAGCTCGGAACCCTGCTGAACTTCGGGGAAGCCGTTCTCAAAAGCGGACTCACGCGTTGCGTGAATGGGCTGGAAGAAGAGAATCTCCCGCAGCTGCAACGGATGCGGAGCAACGGCCTGGCCAGCAAACGCAGGACCGCGGAGGAACTCTGAATGAAAACTCAAAATGCCCTCTGCGCCCCGGCGCCTCTGCGGGATAAGCATCCACTGAAAACAGCGAAGAACCGATTTTAGACGAGTGATGATTTGCAGGAAAGACAGTTGCCGCAGCGTATGCGTAGTAATGGGGGAAGGATTGTCATGTTGAGCCGTGATCGTCTGTTGATTCGTTGCTGCTATCTGGGGATGTTTATCCAGGCGTTGGTCATTAACCTGACGCCAATTTTGTTCATCCCGTTGCGCGGAGAATTTGGGCTTTCGTGGGAGCAAATTGGACGCCTCGTTCTGGTGAATTTTCTTACTCAGATGGTGGTGGATTTGATTTGCTGTTGGTTTGCGGATCGCGTGCCAACGAAGCCGCTCGTTGTTGCGGCAAATTTTCTTGCGGCAGCGGGACTTTGGCTTTTTGCGTTGGCGCCGGGATTTTTTGATTCACCGTATGCAGGCCTAATGCTTGGAACGGTTGTTTTTTCCATCGGGTGCGGACTTTTGGAAGTGCTTTTGAGTCCGATCATTAATGCCGTGCCTTCGGAGCGTAAAAGCTCAGATATGGCGATGCTACATGCTTTCTATCCCATCGGAAAAGTGGCGGTGATCGTCGTCACCGGGGTGGCGCTGTATGTTTTTGGCGTAGCAACTTGGCGCACGGTGATTCTCTTGTGGTCTGTCCTCCCTTTGGTTAACACACTGGGATTCATGATGGTGCGCATCCCGTCATTTTCAGCAGACGGTCCGAGGACCACGCTGCGGTCATTGTTCCGTAGACCAGTCTATTTGCTCCTGCTTGCAGCGATGCTTCTTGCCGGTGCGACCGAGGTCACTATCGCCCAGTGGACGTCGGCCTATGTGCAAAGTGGACTGGGGTATTCGAAGGTTGTTGCAGATCTGGTTGGCTTCACGCTCTTTGGTGTAGGAATGATCATTGGGCGCGTGTGGTTCGGCCTGCGCGGCGACCAAGGTGGGCTCCGTCGCATCATGATCGGAGGAGCCATATTATCATCGGTGACCTTCTTGATTATGTCGTTGTCTCCGTTCCCGCTGCTGGCACTGGCGGCATGTGTGACCTCCGGCCTGTTTGTTAGCATGTTGTGGCCTGGGACCCTGTCACTGTCGGCGCACCGCTTTCCGCTGGCGGGCGCATCGATGTTTGCATTTCTTGCCGCGGCGGGTGATACCGGCGCGGCTCTCATGCCGTGGACTGTGGGGTTTATTGCCGATCAGGCTGAGGGGTCAATGGCATGGGCGGTATGGATTTTCGGACCGGATATCCCGGCGGATCAATTGGGGCTTCGGGCCGGGTTGCTGGTGGCTGCGCTGTGTCCCTTATTGATGATCCCCGTGCTTCATTTCCTGAAAAAGTGAGATGTCTGTCAGGCTGGCGCGATCTCATCTATCGCTGCGAGTTCGGAATCGGAAAATGTCAATTGATCCAGCGCAGACAAATTTTCGTCTAGTTGGCTCACTGAGCTTGCACCCAACAGGGCGGATGTGACCTCTGGCAGACGCAGCACCCAAGCGATAGCCATCTGTGCGAGCGACTGTCCACGGGCCTCGGCGATGGTGTTAAGAGCACGAATGCGCGGTAGGTTTTCTAGGACGGTCGGGCTTTTCAGGAACCCATGGGACTTGGCCGCACGGGAGTCTGCCGGGATATCGTGCAGATAGCGGGACGTGAGTTGTCCCTGAGCCAATGGAGAAAAAACAATGGAACCTATTCCTTCGGCTGCAAGGACATCCGTGAGTCCGCTCTCAATGTGGCGATTGAAAATGTTATAGGACGGTTGGTGGATCAGGCAGGGCGTGCCAGGACTGCGGAGCAGCGCAGCGGCTTCCGCAGTGCGCTCGGGGGAGTAGTTTGATATCCCGGCGTAGAGCGCCCGCCCTGACCGCACCGCGTGATCCAGTGCAATCATTGTTTCCTCCAGCGGGGTGTCTAAGTCCGGGCGGTGGGAATAAAATATGTCCACATAGTCTACGCGCATCCGCTTCAAGCTCTGATCCAGACTGGACAGGAGATTCTTGCGAGAGGCCCACTCACCGTAAGGCCCCGGCCACATGCGATAGCCCGCCTTGGTGGAGAGAATGAGCTCGTCGCGATACGGCCGAAAATCTTCACGGAAGACACGGCCAAAATTGGACTCGGCACTTCCGGGTGGCGGTCCATAGTTGTTAGCGAGATCAAAATGCGTAACACCGCGATCAAATGCCCGGCGTAGAATCGCGCGCTGTGTCTCGATGGCATCAACGTCGCCAAAATTATGCCACAACCCGAGTGAAATGCGCGGCAACATCAAACCGCTCCGCCCCACCCGCGAATACGGAGTTAATTCGTAGCGCTCGGTTGCCGGGAGATAGCGCGTAGTCATAGGCCGGATAGTAGCTAGGCTTTTACTCGCTCGATGTGAGCCCCAACTTCATTCAATTTTTCGTCGATGCTCTCGTAGCCACGATCAATGTGATAGACTCGGTTGATCTCGGTAATTCCATCTGCTTGGAGTCCCGCAAGAACTAGCGCGGCCGAAGCGCGAAGATCACTTGCCATGACCGGGGCACCCGAAAGCTTAGCGACGCCGCGAATCACCGCTGTCGCACCTTGCAGTTCGATGTCAGCACCCATGCGCTTCAGCTCTGCGATGTGCATGTAACGCTGAGGGAAAACATTTTCGGTCACGACGCTAATTCCTTCGGATCCGGCAAGCAGGGCGCACATTTGTGCCTGCATATCCGTGGGGAATCCAGGGAATGGCTCCGTTTCAAGCTTCATCGATTTTCGTTCTCCATTCGGAGAGATGCGGAGGGTGTCGGTGCCTGATTCAATATGATAGCCGGATTTGATTAACGGCTCGATTACCGCTCCCAAGTGTGTTGGGTCTACGCGTTTCAGCAGAAGATTGCCGCCGCTGATTGCACCGGCGATGAGAAAGGTGCCGGCTTCGATGCGATCCGGAATCACCGTGTGTTCGCAACCATGGAGTTCTTTGACCCCTTCGATGATGATTCGGCGGGATCCTGCGCCTTCGATTTTGGCTCCCATCTTTGTCAGAAAGTTTGCGAGATCGATGACTTCCGGTTCTTCGGCTGCGCCGTCAATTACTGTGGTGCCATCTGCCAGCACCGCGGCCATCATGAGATTATCAGTGCCGAGCACGGTAGAGCCGAATTTGCCACGCATGTTGATCGTCGCGCCGCGCAGTTCAGGAGCAAGAACTTTGACGTTACCCTGCACCACGCGAACGGCTGCGCCCAGCGCCTCAAACCCGCGCAGGTGCAGATCAATGGGCCGGTCTCCGATTACGCAGCCGCCTGGTAGCGAGACGGTGGCCTCTTTTTCGCGACCGAGGAGTGGGCCCAAAATGCAAACCGAGGCGCGCATCTTGCGCACGATTTCATAGGGTGCCTCCGTAGTGATCGAGTCCGCGTTGATTTTTACGGTGCCGCTAGCACGTTCCACATCGCAGCCCAACTCACTCAAGATGGTGAGCATGTAATGGATGTCACTGAGATCGGGCACCCGGTGGATGATGCAAGAATCCCGGGTGAGCAGACTGGCTGCGAGAATGGGGAGGGCGGAATTTTTGGAGCCGCTTATGCGCACTGTGCCTTCAAGCGTGTGCCCGCCGTGTACTAAAATCTTATCCATGTTTTGCGAAGACGAAACGTTCTACTTCCTGATAATCGCGCATCGGCCGGATGTCTCGGAAATTATGTGTAGCAAGAAGATCACTGACTGCGCCGGATTGGTCATGTCCGATCTCCAACGCAATGCCAAACTGGCTGGTGGCCCGCTCCACCGCCATCTCGACGAGCCTTCGGATCAGGACAAGGCCATCCGCTCCGCCGTCCAGAGCGGTAATAGGATCATTCTGAACTTCCCGGGAAAGGCCGGCGATGTCTGTGTGCGGGATGTAAGGAAGGTTAGCGACAATCCAGTTCGGTGTAGGAAATTCGCGGGGGAGCAGATCCGCCTCGTGAAAATGCACGCGCCCGTCGAGACCATGCCTAGCCGCATTTTCTTGCGCTAGGGCCAGCGCGTCGGGTGAAATATCACTGGAGTGGACGGTCGCATCCGGGCGCTCAAGCGCCAGCGTGAGCGCAATGATGCCCGATCCAGTTCCCACGTCGATGAGTGTGGGAGATGACTGTTCCTTTATTTCTCTAAGAAGGAATTCCACTAACTGCTCCGTCTCCGGGCGTGGGATCAGGGCACGACTGTCGCACAAGAATTCGCGTCCAAAAAACGCGGCTGTTCCCATGAGGTGCTGAAGCGGAACTCCCGTTGAGCGTGACCGGACCAACTCTCGGATCGGTGCCCGTTCGGCGTCGCTGAGTGTTCGGTCGAATTGCATGTAAAGCTCCAGACGTTTTAACCCGAGGACATGGGCAAGCAGGTGTTCGGCATGAAGTCGGGGCTGCTCGACGCCATGTTTTTCCAGATACCCGGTGGCGGATACAATGATTTTTAGCACCGTCATGGCTGGATTTCCTGGCTTCCCCGTGCTGGCATCACAGCGCTGCAGCGTCCTTTAGGCGTTGGGCCACATCGCTTAAATACAAAGATTCGATCATCTCTGAAATCTCTCCCTCTACAAACCGGTCAAGATTGTAGAGTGTCAGGCCGATCCGGTGGTCGGTGACTCGGTTTTGCGGGAAGTTATAAGTCCGGATCTTTTCTTCGCGTCCACCGCCTCCAATAAGGCTTTTGCGGTGGGCGGAATATTTTTCCTCTTCTTCACGACGTTTATCTTCGAGAAGCCGAGATCGCATGATTTGCAGCGCGCGTTCTTTGTTTTGCTGCTGAGACCGGCCGTCTTGACAGCGTACGATGCGACCGGTCGGGATGTACATGACTTGAACCGCAGAATCTGTCGTATTGACGGACTGTCCACCGTTGCCGCTAGACCTAAAAACGTCCACCCGCACATCT
>JBGSMR010000342.1:0-18933 GCA_041740065.1 Chthoniobacterales bacterium | reverse complement strand
TTTGCGATGGCATCGGAGATGTGGTGCTCGTGCAGGGCGAACCCGCGCCCGGGCAATCGTTGCGGCTGGCGTACAACTCTCTTCAAGCTTCAGGGGCGAGAATTTTCAAGACAGATTACGTGGCGTGTCCTTCGTGCGGGCGCACACTCTTCGACCTGCAATCGACCACCGCCCGCATCAAAGCCGCAACCGATCACCTCAAAGGCGTCAAAATTGCAATCATGGGCTGCATCGTCAACGGCCCAGGAGAAATGGCAGACGCAGACTTTGGCTACGTCGGCGGAGCTCCCGGAAAGGTAAATCTCTACGTGGGTAAACAGCCTGTGAAATTCAACATTCCCGCAGCGGAAGCCGTGGACCGGCTTACGGATCTCATCCGTGAACACGACAAATGGATCGATCGATCAGAATCACCGGCCGAGAGCCTGTGATTGATTGCGCTGCGGATACCCGTCTGAGGAAAAGCTCACGTTCCTCGCTTCCCTGAACGCCGGATTTGTGTTTAATCACAGATCGTATGACTAGTCCGCGCGTCGCATTTTTTGACACGAAGCCCTACGATGAAGAATATTTCACCAAGGTGGGTGGATCGCAGTTGGACATTACGTATTTTCGGTTCTCACTCAATGCATCGGTTGCTCAGGTTGCAAAGGGAGCGTTTGCGGTGTGTTGTTTTGTGCACGATCGGCTGGATCGTGAGTGTCTGCGGATACTTCGTGAGGGAGGATTACGGGTCGTTGCGATGCGATGTGCAGGCTTCAATGAAGTCGATCTTGAAGCCGCTGCAGAGCTTGGGATCATTGTCACCCGGGTGCCCGCATACTCTCCCAACGCTGAGGCTGAGCACGCTGCTGCATTGCTATTGACGCTGGTGCGTCGGACGCACCGGGCATACAACCGCATCCGAGACCACAATTTCTCACTCTCAGGATTTGTGGGTTTTGACATCGCTGGCAAAACGGTGGGGCTGATTGGCTGTGGGAAAATCGGTCAGAAAGCAGCTCAAATTTTCACGGGATTTGAAGCGCGTGTTATCACCTACGACCCGATGGCTGATACAGAGTGGGCGGCGACGCGGGGAATCACGATCACGGATCTGGACACCTTGCTTCGGGAATCGGATATCATCTCTCTCCACGTTCCACTCACGCCGGAAACGCGTTACATCATCCGTGCGGAGACGCTCGAAAAGATGAAATCAGGCATCGTTTTAATCAACACGAGCCGGGGTGAGCTCGTAAATACGGAGGATTTGATAGCATCGATTCGGAGCGGTAAAATCGGCGGAGTCGGACTGGACGTCTATGAGGAGGAAGAGAATTATTTTTACTCGGACCATTCCGGCACCATCCTCGACGACGAGCGCTTGGCCTATCTGCTCACGTTTCCCAACGTGCTGGTGACAGCGCACCAAGCATTTTTAACAAAGGAAGCGCTCACGCAGATTGCCTCAGTCTCCGTTACAAATATCCTCGCTGCCCACGAGAACAGACCGTTTCTCAAGGACACGGTGCTGACGGCTCCGTCCACCTGAAAACGGCCTTACTTCCTCAGTAACTCAAGCGAATCCAGGGCTTCGGCTACGATTTGAGACCACGTTTCGAGGTGCCCGACATCCTTAAGCAGATCATCCGGCGAGACAAAGACGGGATCAGCAATTGCCGCTTCTCCGGGCGTGACGTCGTCGGTGTTGAGGGTGACGAGATGCACCACGCCGAGATGCACCTTGCCGACCTCATTGGAGTCGTCGTTGATCAGACCGATGATGCGATCCGTGTAGGTTCCGTTGATGTGCAATTCCTCCGAGATTTCGCGGTGGACCGAGGTCGTGTATGCGGCTTCGTCAAATCCATCGACCCCAACGTCGGAATCATTGACATGCCCACCAATGCCAATGGACATTTTAGCAGCGAGGCGTTTTTCGCCGGAGCTTCCACCCCGCGTGTAGCGAAGCACCTTGCCGCCGTACGCAAAGACGCAGTAAGGGATGAGTTGCTTGTGCGACGGATCCTGCTCTGCATCCGGGCGCGGAAGGAAAAAGCTATTGCCCGGTCGAAAGAACGCGCGCAGGTAATGTTCGGAGTCGCTAGAGAACCCCTGAAAGGCACCCACTTCATCAAACAAACTTCGGCGGACAACGAGGATATTTTCGACGGACATAAGAAATATTCCACAGTGCTTAAAGCAGCGAGACAAGGCGAATCGGAAGCGAATATCACGCGGCGTCCGACTGTGTTGCAATGGAACGCGTGAGTCTTTTGGCGACGGCGAGCGAGGGAGAAGTCGGACCGAGGGGAATCGCTTGCGGCGGATTTCAAGCGGCGAATGAAAATTTCAGTATCTCTCCGGGTTTTTGTTCTCTTCCGAGCACTGGGAACCATACGGCAAGCCGTCGGAAGAAAGCAAAATCACGACGAAGAAGGCAGGTGGGCCGAATTCGTTTTAAGCGACTCCCGCTGCGGGGTGAAGTCGCCCTAAGAATATCAACGAGAGCGGTAGCAGGCTCATCAGATGATTCCATTGTCCGATCTGATCATTTTTCCCACTCCGCCAAAAATGCGATGACGACCTCTTTCGCCGCGCGAACCTTGCCGTGCTTTCGATCAATCATACCTAAGCTTGCGATGGCCTTGAGGTCTTGTTGCAGCATGCGCTCGCCAGCCTCTACCAGCAAAAGCTCGCGGCGCTGGCGGGGTTGAAGTTGTGAAAGGAAATTGTGAGAAAGAGCCAAGATGATTTGGACCTCTTTTATCACCCTTCTCCCGGTGTCATTCTATTTGGCGCAACGCGGATTTCAAACGGTTCTGTGCCCGCCGCTTGACTCGCTGGGCCGGATTGGACGATATATTGGAGACCGTGACCGCTGGCGTCTGTCAGACGGTCGCAACACAATCATCATTTATCCCAGTGACAGGCTCCGAAATTTTTTCCCGACTCTCTCCCGACGAAGTTCATCAGGTTTTTGAATCGCTCTATTTGGGCGACAAGCCGACCTACAAAGCATGCATCCAGATTACGGCCCAGCGTCGCCGGTTGCGTGCGACGTTTCTCGATAAAAAACCCCGCCCCGAGCGCCACGTTTGGATGCGCGATGTGTTGGCGCTCCGTGCCAATGACGATGCCGCTACGGAAATCCTGCAGAACTGGCTCCTTGGGCTTCACCGTCCGATGATTGTAGATTTTCTTAATGTGTGTGCTCTGCAGCACGAAGACGCAATTTTGGAAGACATTCCGCCACAACCGGACGCGGTCGTGCTTGCTGGCGCCGTCGACGGATTGCTTAACAACTACCCTGCTCCAGTGCCGAAAATTTACCTGCAATTGTTCCAGCCCGCAGGCGAAATGGTGTGGCCGGATCTTGATCATCTGTTGATTTCCGACGAGCGATTGGCTTCATCGTCTGCATCCGTATGACCCATTTTCAAAACTCGCTGAAGTCCGCCGTTGCGACGTTCCAAGGTCTGACGCCGCTTGAAGATAAGCTGGTGATGGCCGCTGATGTGCTGGAGAAGGCATTTCTTGCCGGGAATAAGCTTTTGATTTGTGGCAATGGAGGGAGTGCGGCGGATGCGGCCCACATCGCCACGGAGTTTGTCTGCCGCTTCAAAGGCGACCGACGTCCGTATCCCGCGCTTGCGCTCAATGTGGACGGTGGATTGCTCACCGCGATCTCGAACGATTACGAGTATCAGGATGCATTTTCCCGCCAGGTGCAGGCTTTTGGGCAGGCTGGCGATGTCCTGATTGTCATTTCGACCAGCGGCAAGTCCCGGAACCTCCTCGACGCGATTGAGGAATCCCGGCGGCGTGATGTGCGGTCGATTGCAATTTTAGGACGCACCGGCGGGTTTACCAAGGGCGCTGCAGAACTCGAAATCGTCGTCGAGGGTGAAGAGACCGCGCGAATTCAAGAAGCGCAGAAGTTTTTGCTTCACGTGCTTTGCGAACTCCTTGAAGCGCGCCTGCCGCGCGAATGATGTGCGGGTCACCGCAAATGCCGATGGTTGAGGCCTGTTTTTATCCGGCATGAGAGAGGTTGTGTTTGTCGCGTTCGCGTTTGTCCTCGGTGCTATCGTCGGGTCATTCCTCAACGCGTGTATTCACCGCATGCCTCGGGGGCTTCGCTTGGACGAACCCAAACGGTCGTTCTGCCCGAGTTGCAACACAACGATCCGCTGGTATCACAACCTGCCGCTGGTGAGTTGGCTCTGGCTGCGTGGGCGCTGTGGCTATTGTGGTGTGCCGATTGCATTCCGCTACTTCCTCGTCGAGCTGATCACTGGTCTGGCATTCCTGTGGATCTGGATGGTCTTTCCGCTTGCCGTCGCGGTCGCTTATTGGGTTTTTCTGGCTTTGCTTATCACGGCAACCTTCATCGATTTCGAGCACTTCATTATTCCCGACGAGATCACGCTGGGCGGGGCTGCGGCGGGAATTGTTGCTTCCTCTGTTTTGCCGGAATTGATGAATCAATCCACCTGGTGGCTCGGCGGACTGGTGTCTCTCGGGTCAGCTGCCTTGGGGTATGGTGTGTTATGGTTTGTTGTCGAGGGTGGAAAGCGTGCGTTTGGAAAAAAACGCCTCCCGGTGGATCCTCCTGAGTCATTGGTGCTTGCGATTACTACAGACAAAATCGAATTGACCATCGGGAATGAGGCTTGGGAGCTAGAGGAAATTTTTTCCCGTGAATCTGATGAGTTGGTCCTTGAGGGAAGCGAGTGGAGAGTGGACGGAAAATCATTTCCAGGTGGAGCGTTCCGGCTTCGCTATGACCGATGGATTGCGGATAGCCGCGAGCAAATGCTGGATCAACCTGTTCGTATTGAAGGTGTGGTTCACGCGGTAACTATCCCGCGTGAGGCCATGGGATTTGGCGACGTAAAATTTATGGCCTGTATTGGTGCGTTCCTTGGATGGCAAGCACTGCTCCTGGTGGTTATAGTTTCATCCATTGTCGGTGCGTTAGTTGGTGCAGGGACTTTGGTGGTGACGCGCGGGAAGTCGGGTGGCAAGATCCCGTTCGGTCCTTACCTAGCACTCGGTGCGATCGTCTGGATGGCGTGTGGTCCGGCGCTTTTCGATTGGTATTTGGGTCTCCTGCGCCCTGCGGTGCCGTGAGTGCGGCACCTGCCCGATGAATCACACAAGGATTCGCGTGCGCTAGTCGGCTGGATTTGTTAACTTTCACCTCTTCTGAATGTCTAAAAAGAAATTACCCTTTCCCGAGCTGGTGCGCCAGATGTGGGGGCCGTATTCTGCTCTTGGCCCTTATTTGCGCCCCTACAGGCGTCGATTCGCGCTTGGTCTGCTGTTTGGTATTGCCTTTGGATTGGTGAGCGCAGTGATCCCCTTGGTTGTGAAAACAGTGGCTGAGCGCGTGTTGCCGGCAGGGGTTTCACAGCAAGATCTCATACAAGATTCTCACGCCGCCGATGGAGGCGCAGGGATTGAATCGGTGGTTTGGGTGGTGGCACTGATTCCTCTTGTGATGATTACTCGGAGCTTCCTTTCGTTCATGAACAACTACCTCATGGCGTGGGTGAGCTTTCGGATCCTGCGCGACATGCGTCAGAAGTTGTTCAATCACCTCCTGTCACAGTCGCTCGATTTCTATAATCGGGCAAAGGCGGGAAAGCTCATTTCGCGCGTCCTGAACGACACCCGCCAAGCGCAGAGCGCATTGGTTTCCATCTCGGGCAGCATCGTCAAAGACCCGGTGGCTGTCATTGGCGGAGTCGCTGTTTTGGTCTATATGGATTGGAAATTCAGCCTCACGACATTTATCCTTTTCCCGATCTGTATTATTCCTATCGCAATCTTCGGAAAAAAGGTGCGTGAAGCGGGCAAGGCGGAAGAAAATGAAACGGGACAGATGGCAGTAATCCTCCAAGAGTCGTTTGCTGGTATCCGGATTATCAAATCGTTTGCCCGCGAAGAATACCAATCTGGAGAGTTTCAGATCTCGAGTGATATGCAATGTGACACGAGTATTCGCGTGCGTCGCAGCATCGACATTGTTCAACCAATCATTGAGGCCGTGTCGGCTCTGGGCGTTGTGCTGGCATTGCTCTATGTCTATTTCGGGGATCTAAGCGCTGGCAGGTTTATTGGGCTGCTTGGAGGGATATTTCTGCTGTATGAACCGGTCAAGCGGTTGAGTCGGATTCCAATGATGATGCAAAAATGCCTCGCTGCGACGACGAACATTTTCGAAATCATGTCGCAGTCGCCTACGGTGCGCGATGCCCCGGATGCGCTCGTCATTGACCGCGCGCGGGGTCGGCTCGAATTCCAGAACGTCACGTTTGCCTACGGCACCAATACTCCTGCGATCCATGAAATCTCGCTGAACATCGATGCCGGGAAACAATTTGCACTTGTGGGAGCGAGTGGTGCGGGAAAGACCACGTTGTTCGGCCTGCTTCTCCGGTTTTACGATCCGCAGTCGGGCACCATCCGCTTAGATGGTCATGACATCCGATCCATCAAACAGACATCCCTGCGCGAACAAATCGGCATCGTGACTCAAGAGAGTTTTCTTTTCCACGATACGATCTACAAAAACATCCTTTACGGACGGCTTGATGCTACCGAAGAGGAGGTGCACGCTGCGTCGAAACTCGCCTTTGCCCACGACTTCATCCTCGCGCAGGAGCATGGCTACGACACTGTCGTCGGCGACAAAGGCAGTCTGCTTTCCGGCGGACAGCAGCAGCGGATTGCTATCGCTCGCGCGTTGCTGAAAAATGCGCCTATCTTACTCCTTGATGAAGCGACATCAGCGTTGGATTCGGAATCTGAGCGGATGATCCAAGCGGCACTTGACCGTCTGGCTCAAGGACGTACGGTCATCGCGATTGCGCACCGGCTTTCGACAGTTCTCAAATCGGATCAGATCGTGGTCATGGATCAGGGACGGATTGTCGAGGTCGGAACGCACAGCAAATTGCTCGAATCCAGCGGGCTCTATCGTAAACTTTACGACATCCAATTTCAGCACGAATAGACCTTAACCAAAGACACATGAAAATCACACGCGCACTCATCTCCGTTTCGGATAAATCCGGCTTGCTCGACTTCGCTCGCGGGCTCCATGGCTTCGGCGTCGAAATCATCTCAACTGGCGGCACGGCCAAGGCGCTCCAAGAGGCCGGCATCCCGGTCACTGAAATCTCCGCCTTCACGGGATCACCGGAAATCCTCGACGGCCGCGTCAAAACACTCCATCCGAAAGTCCACGGCGGGTTGTTGTTTCTCCGTGATAATCCAGATCATATTAAACAGGCTGAAGCGCAGGCCATCCGTCCGATCGACCTTGTGGTGGTTAACTTGTACCCATTTGAAGCCACGGTCGCCCGCGAGGGTGTCACCCGCGAGGAAGCGATAGAAAATATCGACATTGGCGGACCGTCCATGATCCGTAGCGCGTCGAAAAACTATGAATCTGTCACGGTGCTCACGGATCCTAGCGACTATCCCATGGTATTGGAAGAAATGGCGGAAGAGGCCGGTGGGACAACGCTGAAGCTGCGGGAGCGCCTGGCGATCAAAGCATTCGCCACCACTGCTGCTTACGATCGTGCCATCGCCAACCACCTCGGGAGCGACCAGTCGTCCAGTGGGATGTTCAGCGTGAATCTCCCGCTGCAACAGCGTCTGCGTTACGGCGAAAATCCCCACCAGACTGCAGAATTGTATGGCACCTTTGATAACTCGTTCGAGAAGCTTCATGGGAACGAGTTGTCGTATAATAATATTCTCGATATCACCGCAGCGACCCACCTCATCGCGGAGTTCACGCGGCCGACCGTGGCGATTCTCAAGCATACCAACCCGTGCGGGGTCGCGTCGGACCCTGATCTCAAAACGGCATGGGACAAAGCATTTGCCACGGACAAGCAGGCTCCCTTCGGCGGCGTGATCATTGCAAACCGTCCCGTCGATCTCGCCCTCGCTCGTGCCATCAGCGAGATCTTCAGCGAAGTAATCATCGCCCCGGATTTCGATGCCGATGCCCGATCACTGCTGCAAAAGAAGAAAAATCTCCGTCTGATGCGTCTGCTGAAACTTCCGGAGGGGAGTGTGCGCGATGTGCGGTCTGTGCTCGGCGGTCTCTTGGTACAGGATACTGACTCAGCGGACCTTGAAAAGCTGGAGCACAAAGTGGTAAGCACACGCCCGCCAAGCAAGGATGAGTTGGAAGCCATGGAATTCGGTTGGAAAGTTGTAAAGCATGTAAAATCCAACGCGAGTGTTTACGCATCTAAGGATCGGACGTTAGGAATTGGTGCTGGACAGATGTCACGCGTGGATTCGTCCCGCATCGCCGTGTGGAAGGCGAAGGAAGCCGGACTTTCGCTTATTGGGAGTGCGGTGTGCAGCGATGCATTTTTTCCCTTTGCGGACGGGCTTATTGCTGCAGCCGAGGCTGGAGCCACCGCTGCAATTCAGCCGGGCGGCAGTGTGCGCGACGGCGAGGTGATAGCTGCAGCAGATGAGCGCTCCGTGGCGATGGTCTTCACCGGCATTCGGCATTTCCGGCATTAGTTGTCAATTTCTATGGCTCTTTCTCTCGGAGTTAATATTGATCATGTCGCGACGGTTCGCCAAGCGCGATACCGTGAGATGCCCGACTCGCCTCAGGCGGAACCCGATCCCGTAGCCGCTGCGCTTGCCGCAGAGCGGGGTGGGGCGATGGGAATCACGGCACACTTGCGTGCAGATCGGCGGCACATCCAAGACGCTGATATTTTCCGGCTGCGGAAGGCCATTGCGACGAAGTTGAATTTCGAAATGGGGAACTCACCGGAAATCGTTGCAATCGCGCTCAAAGTGGCGCCGGAAGATGTGTGTCTTGTCCCTGAAGAGCGCGCGGAGGTGACTACGGAAGGCGGATTGGATTGTGTGCGAGGATTCGACTCGCTCCACGAGACGGTGTCTGTGTTTCGCTCGAATGGAATCCGCGTGAGCCTGTTCATTGATCCAGACGCTGAGCAAGTGGAAGCAGCTGCACGCTTGCAGGCGGAGTGCGTAGAACTCCATACTGGCGCATTTTCTAATGCGGCAGGTGACCTCCAGCAGACCGAACTCCGCAGATTGATCGATGCGTCTGAGCGTGCTCACACGTTTGGCTTGATCGTGAACGCAGGGCATGGAATCAATTACGAAAACATCAGCCTCGTGCTTGAAATTCCCCATCTCGATGAACTCAACATTGGCCATTCCATTGTGTCTCGAGCGATGACTGTCGGTATTGAGACGGCGACCCGCGAGATGCTTGCCGCCATGACGCGGGGATAACCGGATGCCTGACCTCTCCAGTTGGCTGGCCTCGCGGCTTGCAGAGGTCGAGCAATCGCAACTCCGGCGGCACTTGCGGATTGTCGACTCACCGCAGCTTACGGTCGTCCGTCAGCACGGGCGGGAGTTGATCAATTTTTCATCCAACGATTATCTCGGACTCGCCTCGCACGACCGTTTGCGGGAAGCCGCGCTTGTTGCCATTGATGAATGGGGCGTTGGAAGCGGTGCATCGCGGTTGATCTCTGGCACTCAGCGGCCCCACGAACAACTGGAGCATGCAATCGCTGATTTCAAATCGACTGAAGCGACCCTTGTCTTTGCCAATGGATTTGCCGCGGCGATCGGTTCAATCCCAGCGATCGTTGGAAAAGGCGATGTCGTTATACTTGATAAGTTGAGCCATGCGTGCCTCGTGGACGGCGCACGCATGAGCGGCGCCACGGTGCGTGTGTTTCCCCATAACCGACTTCAACGGCTCGAGGAGCACCTTCAATGGGCACGGAAAACCCATCCTTCGGCAAACATCCTGGTGATTACGGAAAGCGTGTTCAGCATGGATGGAGATCGAGCTCCATTGCGGGAGATCGTGGAATTGAAAGAACGCTATGGCGCATGGCTTCTCCTTGATGAAGCACACGCGATTGGCGTCATCGGTGCGCAGGGGCGCGGTCTTGCGTGGGAGTGTGGCGTTGCCGACCGGGTGGAGCTGCAGATGGGCACGCTCGGTAAGGCACTTGGCGCGTCTGGTGGCTACATTGCAGGAAGCCGCTGTGTGGTGGACTGGCTTATCAATCGGGCCCGGTCGTTTATTTTTTCCACTGCACCGCCTGCCGCAGTCGCAGCTGCAGCCACGTCCGCCATAGAAATCGTCCGTTCGGAAGTTGGCGAGCGGTTGCGTGATCGCTTATGGGCGAATATTCGCGCGTGTTCTCCCAGCGCAGAAAGTGCCATTATTCCCGTATTGATCGGTGATGCAGGCCAGGCGGTGGCGGCCTCCGAACGGTTGCTTGATGCCGGGTGCTGGATTCCGGCGGTGCGATTTCCGACGGTTCCCAAGGGAGGTGCTCGTCTGCGGATCAGTCTGAGTGCTGCTCATACCGCCGATCACATCAGACACCTCAAAAACGAGGTGTTTCGAGAATTGTAAATCGGCCCGGATACGATAGGATAGAAGTTATGCATCGCTTCCAGGATCGCCACCTTCGGCTGTTGGCATTATTGGTGATTTCCTGGGCCGCAGTGCTAACCAGTCTTCATGCGGACGACGTGACGCTCGCTCTCCGCGCCAAGGCAGCGGCGTTATATTCAGAGCGGTCGTACGCTGAGGCCTACCAAGCATGGAAGCAAATCGCTGAGAGAGGAGTTCCGGAGACGGATCGTCCGAAGCTTGATTTCTTTCTGGCAGATTCCCTCTGGAGGTCACAGCCAGGGCAGGAAGGAGTCGAGGAAGCACGGAAGTCGCTTCAAAAAATTATCGACGCGCAGCCGAATACGCAATTTGCAGCTGAAGCGTGGGAGTCCATTGGGGATTCCTGGCTGGCGAGTGATCGGGATTGGCCGCGGGCATGGGAGGCGTATCAACAGGCACTCACGTTCTGGGCTGCCTCCGAGGATGTTGCGCTGGCCAGAGATCGCTATCTCGGTATTGTGTGGAAAGCAACCGGCCCGCCGGGGGAGTCGAACCGCGTTGTTTTGTTGCCATTTGATGTGCTTTCCAATGCGCTTCAGATTGCTCAGACCGACGAGAACACGGCCCGCGCTCGTTTTTTTCTTGGAGCATGGCTGGCTGATCAAGGAGATCCGTTTTCCCTGCGGCGTGCCGGAAGCGAATGGTCGCAAGTGGTGGCCATGGGACCGGACACTGCGGTTTACGAATCTGCGTTGTTTCGCTTAGCAAAATGGTCGCTTGTCGCCGGAACCAGCGAATGGAAGCCAGATGGTGCACTCGACCTAATGCCGAATTTCCAGCGGGCGTATGGGCTGTTTCAACGGTACTTAGGGGAATTTCCCGACGCAGAATCTCCGTATGGAAAAGAGGCAACCGCCGAAATCGCCGAACTCCGACGGTCCGAGGTGGGTCTGACAACGGACAAAAGCTACTTGCCTGGCTCGGAACCCCTGGTTTTGATTGGATCGCGGAACGTATCGTCAGTAGATCTCACGCTGTATCGCGTCGATTTGCAAACTGCTTTCCAACCGGACGCCAACACCGAACCGGGCGCATGGATCGGCGCAGTGAGCCTGAAAGACGCAAAACCTGTGCGGCAATGGAAACAGGCCATCAGTCAGGTCCGACCGTTGCAGCCAGTCCAGAGCGAGGTCCTTATGGAGCCGATTGCAGAACCTGGCGTCTATATATTGGAGGCAAGCACTAAAGAAGGCCTCAATGCGCGAACATTGGTACTCGTAACTACCATTTCAGCAATTTTTAAGCCCGGAGCGGATCAGGCCGTTGCATTGGTGTGCGATGTCCAATCGGGCCAGGCGTCAGCTGCCGCTACCGCGCGTCTCTGGCGTGCCGAGCGCAAAGACGGGGCTTGGAACTGGATAGCGATTGAGGCCAAATCTGATGACAGTCGCCTGCTTCGATTTGACCTGTCATCTGACGTCTTGCGCGGATCATCCCCTTTGCTGCTTTTTGCGCATGCGGACGGCTCCAGTGTTTTTTTGACTGCGGATTCGGCACAAGGGCTGGTTGCTCCTGATGGATGGCGATTCCAAGTTATTACCGACCAGAGGTTTTCGAAGCCCGGCGGTGAGATCGGCTGGAAATTGATAGCACGCGAGATGGCAGGGAATCAGCTTGTTACTCCAGCAGGCGCGCTCGTCGAATGGCGCATCCTCGATCCCACGGGTGCAGAAGCGGCACGGGGTGAGCTTCGTCTGACAGAATTCGGAGGCGGCTGGGGGAAATTTACGTCGGATCCTTCACATGTGCTTGGGGACTACTCGATTGAATTCTATTCCCGCGACAAGCTCATCGGCGAATCGACATTATTTCGGCTTGATGATGCTCCGGCACCTGCGTTTTCGATTAAACTGGAACTACCTGGCCAGACCGGCCGGACGGTGCGATTGGGCGAGACCCTGCGAATTCGTATGCAGGCGGATTACGCTTCGGGTGGGGGAGTTTCCGATGCCTTGGTTCGGGTGACGGTGCGAGAGTCGCCGTTTGCAAGTGGGGTCGTAGGAAAAGCTGAGTCTCGTGTGATCCGCCAAGATGAAATGCGAACGGCACCGGATGGATCTGTAGTCATTGAGATCCCAACACCCCCAGATTCTCCGCGCGATTTGGTTTACGACGTCGCAGTGGTTGTGCGCGACGCCTCCGGGCGCGAGGTGTCCGAAGGCCAGGATTTTGTCGTCTCGCGGCATGGGTATTTCGTCAGTCTGAAGACGCAACAACGGGTCGTTTTACCGGAGGCAACGGCCTCGATTTTGATCCGGGCCCACGATGCAAACGACACTCCGGTAAGCACAGAGGGGGTGATCGTCGTTCGGCGTGAAACTTTGACAGAAACATGGGTGGCCCCCGATGGGCGACTTGTCGGCGGGGAAGCGCTGGACCAACTCCGCCAAACGCAGTTTCCTCCACCAGGGGAGAATGGCTGGACTAGAAGGTCTCGCGATGTCGTTGACACGGAAGTGAGTCGGACCACGCTTTTGACCAATGATGCTGGGGAAGTTGTGTTTAATTTTACTTCTGCAACCGATGGATTTTTCCGAATTGTCTGGGAAAGTTCGGACAATAATGGCCCTCCTGTCACCGGTCAGACTGCGCTCTGGGTAAGTAGCAGCGCGACCCAGATGCTGGCTTACCGGGGAAATGGGTTGCAAATCATCGCGGATCCTGAGGCCTTGAGCGCCAACGAGGGGGTAAACGTATTGCTGGTCACGGACACCACACAGCGCGACGTTTTGTTTACCGTGGGCGCTGGGCAGGAGCTCTACAGCGCGGAGCGGATCCACATCGATGGCGATGCCAAGCTCGTGCAGCTAAAAAATGATCCTCGCTTCGCACCCAATGTTTTTGTGCAAGCAGCCACGGTGCGGAGTGGTGAATTTTTGCAAGACTCGGCGGAAATCCGTTTCCCCGATTGGGCGAACCGCCTCAACGTGAAGATAGAGCCATTTCCGAACGCATTGGCTCCTGGAGCGCTTGAAACGGCGCGGCTGGTGATCACGGATGTTGCTGGGAATCCAGTCCTGGGCGAAGTCACGTTGGCAATCACTGATCCGGCAGCAGACCCACTCGCGTCAGACAACCTCCAAAACCCGATCGATATCTTCCATGGCGGCTTGCGTTCGCAGAGTGGACCGGTCGTAAGTTCATTGAATGAGATTGATACCGTATTTGAAACGCGCGCCTTGCGTGATGTCCTGCCGTTTCGCACGGCGCTTCCTGACACCTTTTCACCCATGGAGATTCCCGGTGGGAGTTTCGGGCAAAACCTGAATACATCCCCAACGCGGTCGGGCAAGGGGTCTGAGTCCGCAGCGGGATCATCGGCGCGCGCTCCTCTTAGCACCGTAGCTCTCTGGCGTCCGGGACTACAGTCCAATGGCGATGGCGTGGTGTCGGCAGAGTTTTCTTTTCCAGAGGCGATCGCCACATGGCGCATTGCTGCATGGGTAGCCTCTAGCGGAGATGAGTTCGGATTTTTTACAGATCAGGTGGAGACGACATTGCCTCTTGTGTCTGAGCTGATGGCTCCTCGGTTTCTGATTCAGGATGATCAGACATCGATCAAAACGACCATTCGAAATGGCACGGGTTCCCCATCGCGGGTTCAGGCGCAATTGCACGCCGATCACCTCCGTATCGAAAGTCCAAACCGGGACGTTCGCGTGGGTCCGGGTGAGGTGCAGGATGTAAACTGGCCTGTCGTGGCTTTAACGCCAGGAACGCAGGAGTTGAAATTCAATATTCAGAGCGGCGAGGAAGGTGATGCACTCCAATCGCCGCTTCCGGTTTTGAACAAGGGGAGAATGGAGTCTTTGTTCGCGGCGGGGATCGCTCGCCAAAGTAGTTTGGAGATTGCGATGGTGCTTCCCGAAAATCATGAAGTCGGGTCATCAAAACTGACGGTTACCATCGCCCCCACACTCGCAAATGCAGCACTCGATGCCCTGCCGTCACTACTTCGCTTAACCCCCCTCAATATCGAGCAAACCATCACGAGGTTCGTTCCGGCTGTCGTCTTAAGTGAGTCTCTGACTGGGGGGGCCGTGTCTGTGAATCAATTGGCGTCGCGTCTTTTCCCGGCGCTCGATCCGGCAGTCGAAGATGCTGAGGTGTTTTCAAAGGTTGTCGCCAAGGGGTTACAGCAGGTGTATGATCAGCAACTTCCTGACGGGAGCTGGGCATGGTGCAAAGGCGGGAAATCGGATGCCTGGATGACTGCTTATGTAGTTTGGAGCCTGCGCAGGGCTCAAGCGTCGGGCATTGGAATTCGCGAAGATAAGGTCGATGCGGCAGTTCAATGGTTGCGCGATACTTTAAAAAGTCCAAGCGTGAACGTTGGACTCCGTGCGTGGATGTTTCATGCGATTGCGGTTGCCCGTGTGGGACGTGCAGCCCTCGATGCGGACGAATCTGCTGCGCTAGACGCGATGTGGAACAGCCAGGAAACGTTGCCACCGGATGCAGTCGCATTGCTGGCGTTGACGACCCATTATCTGGGTCAAAATCAACGGGCATCTGCGCTGGCAAAAAAAGTGGCGGATGCAGCGCAGATGGAACCGGTAACTGATGGCGCGCTGGCTGAGGCGCGTTGGGCTGGATCGCTTGGCGGTGGGGCCGTGGAGAGTTCCGTCGAGGTGTCCGCCTTTGCTGTTGCGGCATTGTCAGCTATCGATCCTGAAAACCCCGTGATTGATGCAGGCATCACGGGGTTGATGCGAAGTCGACAGGGGCCGCATTGGTCAAACTCCCGAACGACAAGCATTGTCCTGGCGTGCTTGAATCCCCACTTGGCCGCACCCGCGAGCCAACCGCTGAGCGAGTTCGATTTGTTGGTTAACGGAAACGAAATTAAGGTAGCGCCAGCTGCGGGTGGCGCTGTGCAGACTGTTTTTGAGATTGACCGCGAGTTACTGAAAACCGGCCGCAATGTCGTCACTGTGAGCCACCGTTCAGGCGAAAATCCACTCTACATCACCGTTCGGCAGGACTACTTTACCAATATCCCTCAGATGGCAGATGAGGGGGTGCCTTTTACTATTTCGCGAGAAATTCTTAAACTCGACCCAGCGCAGACGCTGCTAGACGGCTGGAAATATCAAACTGCGGCATGGAAAGATGGTGATATCACGCCCTTGAATTCCCGCATTGAGGGCAATTTCGTGATAGAATCCGCTCAGGATGCCACCTACGTCGAGCTTCGAGACGCGCTGGCAGCCGGTCTGGAGCCCGTGGATATCCAATCCGGACAAATCCTTTTGGCGGAGAATAGTTCCGGCGAGACGATTTCCGTGTTTGTAGAAATCCGGGATCAAGCCGTGGTCTTTCAGATTCCGTTTCTGCCCGCAGGGCAGTGGAAATTTCGATACCAATTGCGCGCTGCGATGGCTGGAAGTTTCTCGGGGCCTCCCGCCACCTTGATGACTGTCTACCAGCCCGATGCCGTTGTTGCCACTCCGAGTTGGATGGTTCGTATCGAGCCCCGATGACCCATTGTGAGATTTTCTACGAGGCGGATTTTTCGGTCCGCACTTGTTTTTCGGCTTCAATCCAATCGGTGTCTGAGTTCCCCGGCCACCCCATGGCTTCGCGCCGCTCGGCGATGAAATAGGCGCGAAGAGAGATTTCCTCCGTCGTCACCACCACGGGTTTGGTTTTAGAAGGTGCTGTCTTTGTCGCCTTGGTATTTTTGACTGCTGCCGTGGCTGGCAGCTTTGGAGCGGGCGCAGCTTGGATGAGTTCCGGTTTGGTCTTCTTCTCGATTCCTTTCGAGATTGATTTAGCCGGAGATGTTTTCGGCACCGCAGTGACTGGCGTAGGTTTCACCTTTGCACCTTTGGCCGTTTTAGATTTTCCGCTGTCCTTGGACTTTTCGGATTTAGCGGAGTCAGATTTTTTTGATTTTGGCATGATATTCCCTTCGGTATGATTTTCCTCGGATACCGGAGTAGGAACTTCTGGTAGGGAATTGCAAAATAATTCTTCTAAATTTTCACCGTCACCCTAGCTTTGGGGAATGCTCGCATTCTTGATCCGTTGGGGAATTACCACCATTGCCGTGATGGCAGCTGCATGGATCATCCCGGGAATTCGATATGAATCCAGCGGGGTGTTACTTGGAGCTTCGCTGCTGTTGGGGATTATCAACGCCTTTGTGCGCCCGATCCTTCTCCTCCTTAGCCTGCCATTTATTTTGGTAACGATGGGATTGTTTATCTTTGTTGTGAATGCACTCCTGATGTTGCTTGTTTCATCGGTGGTGCCGGGATTTGTGGTGGATGGTTTTTGGTCTGCTTTCTTTGGTGCGATTATTGTCGGATTGGTGAGCCTGGTGCTGAGTTCGTTTTTCCGCGCAAGCGATGGCCGGGTCCGATTGATCACCCACCACGAGGGCATCAAGCGTGCGGATGCGCGGGTGATCAAGTAGGTGCCAAGTAACGTAGTCTGTCCCCAGACATGAAAACTGCACGAGATCGCTTTTTTGAGGCTGATTCCTTGGGCGTGAAAATTTGTGGGATAACCAACCCCGGCGACGCCGCTCAAACGGTCGCTTCCGGAGCCGATGCTATAGGTATAAACCTCTATGAGAAATCCAAGCGCTTTGTCGTTCTGGAACATGCCATGCCTTGGCTCAAGGATATTCCGATCACACGCATTGCTGTGGTCGTAAATCCATCCCCCGACTTGCTGCACCGCATTGTTGACAGTGAGGCGTTTGATGCCATCCAGTTTCATGGAGACGAGCAGCCAGATGATTGCTTAGAAACGCAGTTACCGTGGATCCGGGCCGTCCGTGTGAAGTCTACTGAGACGCTGGTGGCTGCGCTTGCTTACACTACTCCGTGGTTGCTGCTCGATGCTTATTCTTCGGCGGAATACGGCGGGACAGGGGCCCGGGTGAGTTGGGACGATGCACGCGCTTTTCGGGACGCGCAACCGGATCGGAAAATTATCCTCGCGGGCGGACTCACCGTGCAGAATGTCGCTTCTGGCGTGAAGGCCACGCATCCCGCCGCTGTGGATGTGGCCAGTGGCGTAGAATATGCATCCGACCCCCGGCGCAAAGATCCGGGATTGGTCCGAGCCTTTGTTGATGCCGCGCGCGTGGCATCAAGCCCGCTTCGATAGTCGGTTGCTTTAGCCGCGGACGTTTCCTCGGAGGAAATCAGCGTAAGCGTGTCGCACACCCGATTCGAGGTCAAAGGCGGGTTTCCATCCGAGCGAAAACAGCTTTTGATTATCCATCAATTTGCGCATCGTCCCATCAGGCTTCGATTGGTCCCATCTCAGATCCCCGGAAAATCCTGTCACGGTGCTGATCACTTCGGCTAGCTCCCGAATAGTAACGTCGGAGCCGTAACCAGCATTGATCCAGTCCGGTGGGTTATCGAGTTCCAACAACAAAATCAGTGCCGACGCCAGGTCATCGACGTGCAAAAATTCCCGTCTTGGCGTGCCGCTGCCCCAAAGCGTCACGGAATCAGCCCCTGAAGTCACAGCCTCGTGAAACCTACGGATCAGTGCCGGCAGGACATGCGAATTTTCCGGATGATAGTTGTCACCAGGTCCATAGAGATTGGTTGGCATGGCGGAGTGAAAGAGGACTCCGTATTGTTTGCGATAGTATTGACAGAGCTTCAGCCCCGCAATTTTTGCAATCGCGTACGGCTCATTTGTGGGCTCCAAGGGTGATGTGAGGAGGCATTCTTCTGTCATTGGCTGTGGTGCCTCCCGCGGATAGATGCACGAACTTCCGAGAAAGAGTAGGCGCTTGACGCCATGTTTCCATGCTTCGTGGATTACGTTGTGCGCGGATGCCAGGTTTTCATGGAGGAACTCCGCAGGGTATGTGGAATTGGCAAAAATTCCGCCCACCCGGGCTGCGGCCACCACGACCACGTCAGGTGCTTCCGAGGCATAAAACTCCCGTACCGCAGTGCTTTCGCAAAGGTCCAATTCGCTGCGCGTGCGGACGATCACATTTTGGCAACCGTGCTCGTCGAGCGCCCGCACAAGGGCGGACCCCACCATCCCACGGTGCCCAGCCACATAGATCTTGGTTTCAGGCTGCAATGTCATGAATAGGCTCGGTGGATTATCTCTTGATTGCTGCTGTCGCTTCGTTAAATGCGACTTCATGCCGTGCCAACTCCAGATCAGATTCAACCATGATCTTGACGAGTTCTTTAAACTTCACTTTCGGTTCCCATCCGAGCTGTTTGCGTGCTTTTTCAGGGTTGCCAATCAGCAGTTCCACCTCAGCCGGACGCTCGTAGCGGTCGTCGTATTTGACGTATTTTTCCCAGTCCAGTCCAAGAAGCGAGAATGTTTCTTGGCAAAATTCTTTTACGCTGTGCATCTCGTTGGTCGCTACCACGTAATCATCCGGGTTGTCTTGCTGCAGCATGAGCCACATCATTTCGACATATTCTTTTGCATATCCCCAG
>JBGSMR010000338.1:0-4866 GCA_041740065.1 Chthoniobacterales bacterium | reverse complement strand
GATCCGTCGCGTCGTTTAATTGCCGTTCTCCTACGCTTGACGACATAGCCGAAATGAACGGCAAGGTTATGAAGGATTTGCGTCAGCATGTTTTTGTGGCGAGTAGCGGGATCGAACTAAACAGGATGGACTGGATTTTTCAGGATATACAAGAGGATGCGATACGGTTTTCCGACATAATTTACAGAATGGACAAAATTGTTTCACTGATGAGGGCGAAAATTTTCGATACGAAAATCTTCGGGCTCGGCGACTCATCAATCCATCTGCAAACCGGTTTGCGAATGGCTTGAGACGTCGTCGACCCTCCATTCGGATGCGATCCGAACAACCCGCATCTGTAATCATTCTGTTAATTCTGTTAATGATGCTGCGTTCGCTCCCGCTCATCTTACCCTTGCGGGCTGCTTTCCAAGCAGGCTACCCCGGGCGGCCACAACGCCCAGGTGTTGCCCATTCTGTTAATTTTGTCTAAAACGCATTTTTGTGCTTCATCGTGCCTTTTCGTGGCAAAGAATCATCCGTGAAGATCGGTGTGATCGGTGGTTTGATGCATTAAATGCTGTTTCTTTAAGTCGGCCCGGTAGGTGAATGAAGTCATACCAAGTGGAATCCGGGCATGCGCCGATGCTCCGTTTAGTTTGCTGAAGGCTGTATTTCCTACCGGTTTGGACCGTATTCCCGGATTCTGCCCTTGCTGATAATGCGTAATTTTCCAGCGAGGTCTTCTTTTGGTACTCCTGCGATGAAGGTTTCGAGACACGCGAGTATGTCTTGCAAGGATGGATTGCGTGGGGTTCGCAGAACAACGATGCCTGGCGATTTCGCCGGTGGAAATTGGATCGGGTTGGAAAAGTCAAGATCCATGGTGAGGAGGCATCGGTCTTCGATCGTGCATATCCCGATCAGGCGTTGATCTTCGCATCCGCAAAGGTTCTGTAAGGCGACCGTGCACACGTCGAAGCCCGCTTCGCGAAGGAGCGCTTGGCCCCGAGATCCGAGGTTTTCGTCAAGTTTGAGTTTCAAGCGGCTACAGGAATTTCAATGTAACGCTCGCGTGTCATTTCAGCGCCGTAAGCTATACAGGCATACACATCTGCCTCTTCGAGGTCGGGATACTCTTCACGGATTTGGTGGGGCGACATTCCTGTCGCAAGCATGTCCAGAATGAGAGACACCCAGATCCGGTGTCCTCGGATGCACGGTTTTCCGAAACAGACTTCAGGGTTTATGGTTATCCGATCCAAGAGCTCGCTTTTCATAATAGGATCTTCGCTTCGCGCGATGAATTTGCAATTCCGAAGTGGCGGGTTGAAAGCTGAAAGCTGAGCATCGGCGCGTGGGAACGCGCGAGGCAGCCTGGTCGGGAGGCCAGCCCGGAGGGCGACATGAGCGGGAGCGAAGGAGGCAAACTGGAAAGCTGAAGAAGGTTACGGGTAAGATTATTTCTGAAAAATTACAGGGGCTCGGGCGGAGACGCCGAGGCGCGGAGGGATTCCAACTAAACAGGATTTCAGGATATTGCAGGATTAACTGGAAGATGGGATACGGTTTTTTGACATAATTTACAGAATGCACAAAATTGTTTCACTGGTGCGGGCGGTTGTTTTTCATGAAAAAGAATCGGATCCGATCAGTTGCCCATCGTCTGCAAATGGATTTGCGAGCGGCGGCCAGCTGATCGGGTCTCCGTCCGGACTCCAGCCGGACGACCCGCATCCCTCCTGTTAATCGTGTAAATCCTGTCAGCGCCTCAGGCTATATTTCCCATTCTGTCGCGTTCGCTCCCGCTCATCTTACCCTTGCGGGCTGCTTTCCAAGCAGGCTACCCCGGGCGGCCCCAACGCCCAGGTGTTGTCAGCGCCGCAGGCTGTATTTCCCCATTTGCCTGCATTTTTACCAATTCATTAAGGCAGGCTGTCTCGCTGACTCGGCTGTGTAGATCGGTGCCATCGGTGGTTGTGAGGAAAGCTGACACTTGAAAGCTGCTGCAACGGATGCAGAGCAACGGCCAGGCAAGCAACGCTGAAATGGACGACCGGTATTTGAATTCATGCAAACATCAATCGGCCACGTGGCTCGGGGATCGACTGCCCGTCCTGCAATGCTGTTTCCAACCATAGCTGTGCAGCATCCTCAGCATTGCGAATGGCTTCAACTTTGGTTGATCCATGTGCGGTGCACCCTGGAAGTTCAGGCACTTCCACTACAAAAATACGATCCGTAGGATCCCAGTAGATGATTGTCTCGTATTGAAGTTCATTCATTGGATTCTTCTCCTAAACCATATTTCGCGAGGATTTCGCGAATTTGTTTCACTTGATATCGCTTGGCAATTGGCCCATCGCTTTGTAAATTAACCCGTTCGCGAACCCCTGCTCGAGTGAATATGTGGTGGCTGCCTCGTATTCGGCATTGGAAGCCCAGACGTGCCAGCAAACCAGTCAACTCGTCGAACCTGATATTCTTATCGTCTCTTCCTGAGAGTATTTTATCGAGGAGTTTAGAGTTCCGACTCACCTTATAATTCTTGTTGATCTTGCTAGTAGTGGAAACCTAGTTTCGTTCGGCATTTTCAGCTTTCAGCTTTCAATTTTCCGCCCAATAGCCTCACGCAACAAAAGCGGTACGATGGCCGAGGTGTCCCAGAAATTCACCAACCGCTATCCCTTTCCTCGCTTACAGTCTCGACAATGCTGGGTGAATCTTCACTGGCAGCCGTGATAGGATGCCTCAGAATCGCCGCGGCGTTCCACTCCTTTTTTGCCGGCAAGATGTGTGGGTTATCTGAGGTCGCGCAGATCCGCTCCACGCGAGCAACCGGGGTCTCCAGATCCGTGATGATCAGCGACTCACCAGCCTGGACCTGAAACAATAACTCGCTCAGCCGGTTCTTTGTGTCGGATACAGTGGCTGTGATCATGTAGAGAAATTCGCTTGATCGGATGAGCAAGTCAAGGGAGCAGCTTTGCTGGCAGTTATCAATTGACGGTTTTCGGTGATGAGCTCGGCGAACGCGGGTGACGTTCCGCCCCAGCCTGCCGGGTCATTCGGATAACTCTGGAAATCAAATCCTTCGTAAATCGACTCTCCATGCAAGGCAGTCATCAAGTCGCCCGGCAAGAGATTCGCGATCACCGATCCGTCGCCTCGTTTAATTGCCGTTCTCCGGCTCTTGACGACGTATCCAAGTCGGCCGATAATTTTAGCGTGGAGTCGTTTTAACACGGTGCGAAAGTCAAAGGTGGGAAAAGAAGAAAGCTGAAAGCTGAAGTTGAAAGTTGAGACCTGAAACCTGAGCATCGGCGCGTGGCTTCCTGCTTGGAGAGCGATACAGCTCGGAGAGGAACGCGCGAGGCAGCCTGCGGAGGGTTCCACAGCCCAAAGGGCGATACTCGCGGCTTCCTGCTCGGGGAGCGATACAGCTCTGAGAGGAGCGAGGGAGGCAAACTTGAAAGTTGAAGTGGATTTCGAACAACAAACAACAAACAACAAACAACGGGTTACGAGTAGCGAGTAGCGGGATCGAACTAAACAGGATGATCAGGATGATTCAGGATTTTCAGGAGGATGCGATACGGTTTTCTGACAGAATGGACAGAATGGACAAAATTGTTTCACTGATGAGGGCGAAAATTTTCGATACGAAAATCTTCGGGCTCGGCGACTCATCAATCCATCTGCAAACCGGCTTGCGAATGGCTCGATGCGTCGTCGACCCTCCGTTCGGATGAGATCCGAACAACCCGCATCTGTATCATTCTGTTAATTCTGTCAGCGCCGCAGGCTGTATTCCACATTTGCCTGCATTTTACCGATTTATTAAGGCAGGCTGTCTCGCTGACTCGGCTGTGTAAATCGGTGCCATCGGTGGTTCCCTTTACCCACTCAACTCGGGATTGGCTGTTGTTATCTGCTCGGATACAAAACGAACGATTCTCGTCGCCATCCGCAAGGATGTTGCAAACTCTTCTGCGGACGGTTCGAACACATCACCAGGGTAGCGGAACTCTGTAGCAAGGGGCGTGAGCGTTTGACAATCGTCACGAAACTGCTCAAAGGCTGCGAGACTTGGAATGCAGAGGTCAAGGAGGTCATCCAAAAGGTGAGTTTTTGGGAATGGGGCTTCGTTCAATGACAGCCAGCCTTTAAGGGCTTTTTCGGCTGCCTGCTGGCAGTGGTAGGCTGCCGTGTCGAGGAATGGTGGATCCGAATCCGCCAAACGCTTGGCGCTGCCAAGGTCGGAGATGGCCTTTCGCAGCCATGAATCAGCAAGTTTTCTTGACTCGTTTCGCACGCTACAAAAGGCGGATGCCTTCACGAACGACAGTGCCTGGGAGAGAGCATGGTGCCTGGAGACCTCTATCCCATTCTTCTTTCGTTAGGACGATGATATCTTTGGGCAGTCGAATGTCTTGCGTAGATTTCCGGGCGTGCACAGCCCTTTGGTATCGGGACAGGGTGGAACTTTCGATGATTGCGAGTATGTCGAAATCGCTGTCTGGTCTGCCATCTCCGCGTGCACGCGAGCCAAATAACCAGACGGCCGTAGCTCCAACCTTGTCACGAAGGGCTGCGGCGAGGTTTTTGAGATCCCCAGCTGGACCAATTGGTGGGTGTATCGATGGGTTCATCGCGACGAAGTGTCTTGAGCTTTACGATCTCAGACAGACAGCGAAAGTCAAGGTTGTGCGCTGCTGGAGAACGGTGATGAAAGGCAAGCGCGCTGAACGATGGGCGCTGCGTCGAAGAATATGAAGTCAATAGGGCGGTTATCGACATCATTCCAATCAAATTCGGTCTGCGATTTATGGAAGAACGTAAACCGAGGGTCAAGAGCGAATTCCCCGCGCGCAAGGCAACCCC